>WJLP01000103.1 GCA_014728435.1 Candidatus Uhrbacteria bacterium | reverse complement strand
CCCGAGCAATTGGCTGTGGCCTTTGCCAAGTGCTCACGCTCCTCTACTCCGTTTGACCAAAATGTTGATGACGTGAGCTTGGAATCAGCGGCGGCTTTCCATGAAAAGTGGGTTGTCGGCTATGGGCATGGATCAGTTGCGGAGCACGCCGTGGCGGCAGTTGGCATTGAACACATCCCGCAAGTAATTGTGAAAATTCTGGAAGACAGCAGACTCTGTTCGTTTACCGAAAAATCGTCGCGCTATCAAGTATTTACGCGCGATAGAGTCGCGGTGCCGGAGACACTCGAGCAGAGCCGGTTCATGCCACAGGTAAATCAATTATTTGACAGTTTGTACGGCTTGTATGACGAGTGCTATGCCTCGCTTGAGCCTTTGATGAAAGAAAGGACACCGCAGAAAAAATTATCTGACGGCGCTTATAAAGCTGTGATTAAAGCTTTGGTATGCGACAGGGTGCGCTACTTGCTACCTTCGGCGAGTTTGACCATGGTTGGTATGACTGCCAATGCACGCTGTTGGGCGTTCGCGATTACCAAACTGCTCTCGACAAATGATTCGATTGCGCAAGATGTGGGCCGGCAGATAAGGGAGTCTTTGCGCGGGCGTGAGGGCGATGATCCGGATGCGGCTTTGGCGCGCTATCCCCTGCCCACATTGCTGAAATACGCTGATCCGAACGAATATCAAATGAAGCTACCCAAAGCCATGGACGAGCTTGCCAAGAGAGTTTTAAGCGACAGGCAAGCTGATGCAAAAACCGAAAAGAGGGTGGTGTGCACATTTGACGATGAGAATGCGGAAAAACGGATAGCAGCTTCGCTTTTGGCGAGATTTGGCAAGATAAGCCAAGTAAAAGCTTTGGAGATTCTGTCTTCCGAACCGGAGCTTGTGGAGCAGATTATTGAAACATCTCTAAGTGACCGCGGGCCGCACGATCCGCCTCCGCGCGAGTTTGAGCATGCTTTCTTTCAGCACCAGATAGTGATGGATTACGGGGGCTGGAGAGATATTCAGAGGCACAGAATGTGTACACAGAGCAATCAACAACTGGGGACTGATTTGGGCTATGAGATCCCGGTGGAGTTTGAGGAGATTGGCAAAGAAAAGGAGTTCGCCGCAGTGATGGAGATGGCTCGTGATTTGAATCATAAATTATTAGACGCGGGACTGGTGAATGAAGCCGAGTATGTGGTGCCCATGGCCTACAGGCGACGATTAGCCGTTACCTGGAACGTGCGCGAACTCTTCCATTTTATTGAGCTTAGGTCTGGTAAAAAGGGGCATCCAAGTTACCGAAAAGTTGCCCAGGATTTGTGGACGAGTTTGAACGAGGCGCATCCACTGATTGCGAAGCATATTAGAGTGGACATGAGTGAGACAGGGATTTCGACACTGGGAGATAAACCGAAGGGATACTGACGCACGTCGCGTTAAACGCGACTCGCGAAATAATAAATAATAAATGCTGGAGGAATCTGGCATTTTTTAATTTATTGTCGACAGAAGTCGTTTATGCCAAAATATTGTGGATATGATTACAAGACAAGAAAACGACGGTTTGCATATTGTGATTGAGGGTATTGACGGATCGGGCAAGTCAACGGTGAGCCGGGCGTGCGAGGCCTGGGCCGAGGAAAAAGGCGTTAAGTTTTTTAATGTAATTGAGTTTGCCGAGCGCGAGCATCGCTTGCCAAGCTTTGATGAGATTGGCGACGCGACGGGGCTTTTGGCGGCTGAGCCCACTTTTTGCTGGGTTGGCAAAGCCATTCGCGACGAGATTATCGCCAAGCGCGAGGGCGAGCCGCGGTATGACGGCTGGGAAACCGCGCATGCTTTTGCGGCGGATAGGCTGGTGCAGTTTAGGAGGCTGGTAATTCCGTTTTTGCAAAACCATCCGGAGAGGCTGATTATACAAGACCGGAGTCTGGCTTCCAGCTTGGCGTATCAGCCGTTGCAAGACAACAGGCTTTCCACGGAGCGCATGATGGAATTACCGGGCAACCAACAGACCGTGGCTTTTTATCCGACACTGCTGCTGCTTATCCGCACCGAGGCAGCCGCGGCCATGGCAAGGCTTGAGGCGAGAACCGAAAAGCAAGACGGCGTTATTTTTGAAGAAGAAGATTTTCAAAAAAAACTGGTGCAAAGATTTTTGTCGGATGACGTGCTGGGCCCGTTTGAACGAGCCGGGTCAAAAATCGGCGCGGTTGACGGCAATATGAGTATTGATGAAGTTTCAGCGGCTGTACGTGAGGTTTTATCGCGAGAAATGCCGAAATTTGGTATAATGAATCCATCATATTTACATTAATAAACGTTTATAACGTTTATAACGTTTATCACGAGTTATGCTGGATTTTACAGCTAATTTACTCGTTACGAACGTTACGAACGTGTGACGTGATAACGTAGTTATTATGTTAAAACCCGCAGAAGCCAAGCAAAAGTTCATGAGCAGTTTGGGTTTGTTGCTCGTGATCGTTTTGTGGCCGTTATTATCCGGTATTATAGCCGGAGTCTTATCGTATATAGGCTTTGAAAGCCTGGATCTTATAACCCTCATTCTGGCAGTCATATGGCTGGCTTTATTTATCTGGTTTATTGTGATGCTGTGGAAAATCGCGCCAGAGGTTGGAGTAACCCCATGGGCGTTTTTATGGATTTTCCTCCCCGTGGTGGGCGTGTTTTTAATCGGCATGCTGTTTTTGGAACCGCTAAAATACATAGCGGACAACAAACCGGCGAATGAAAGACTACCCCTTACCTGGGATTTAATCAAACAAAGCTGGAAGGACTTTTTCGCTTCGCTAAAAACAACCATCAACACTTCCATATATTATCTTTACATCGGTTTGGCATTGGGCGTATCCGGGGCTTTGGTAGGAATTTGGGCGCCCTGGGGCATTGGGCATTTTTTACTGGCAATCGCGTCCATGTTGGCATCCATCTGGATCAGCATCAAACTCTTTTATGTTGTTTGGCGCATTGATGATAATAAATCACCCAAAGGAGATGAACAGCAACTTGCAACCCAACAGCTTTGGCCATATATCGGAGTGGTTCTTTTGGTAGCCTTAATTACAGCGGGTCCGTTTTTGCTAATCTTGCTTGTGGGCGGTATGTTCGCCCTTTCATCCCTCTTGCCTTTATTGGGTGGCACGGGTGCGGAAATGACCGCCATGATAGACAATTTGCAAGCCAATATGAACGTTCTATTAGGAGGCGGGATTGTTTTTGCATTGTTGTTGATTGCCTCATGGGTCTGGATGATTTACAAATCCGTACAATATTCACAGGCAATACCCGCTTTATTGGCAGATGCAAAGAGCGGTTATCAGGCTCTTAAGGAATCGGCCAGGATTGTAAAGAATCGTTGGTGGGGGATGTTATGGAAAAACCAGCTCTGGGGCTTGATAGTGGGCGCGGCCACTTTTGCGCTGTTGATGGCGGCCGGACTTGTACTGGCTATACCGTTATTCTTTTTGCGCTCAACCGGATATGCGGGCGTGGCCAATGAAGTATTGAGCCAAGCATTGCAAGGAGGCGTACAAATGCTTTTAATGCCGCTGACTTTTGTGTTCATTATCAAACTTTATAAAGCATTTAAGAAAACAGCCGGCAAATAATTACCAATAACCAAAATACAATCACCAATAATTATTCGATGTCTAAATTAAACGACATATGGATTGCGGTGATTGTATTTTTTATTTGAGAATAATTTTTATTAATGATTAACGACGCCGGGATCGGGAAGTTTACGCTATAGGCACACCAGCCTTCACGGCCCACAACCTGTCGGCCCTGGGTTGAAGCTTTTTGCACGATGGGTTGGCGGTGGCGGTTGGGTTATTGCAATAAGCCGTTTGTTGGATTAGTATATCTGTATTATGCAAATGATTCCGATTATCGGATTGGAGATCCATGTTCAGCTAAATACCAAGAGCAAAATGTTTTGTTCCTGCCCCAATGTTGACGACGGCACGGCGCCAAATACGGCGATTTGTCCAATTTGCACCGGACAACCCGGGGCACTGCCGGCGTTAAACGCGGAAGCTTTAAAGAAAGGCGTACGGGCCGGATTGGCATTGAACTGTGATGTGCCGGATAAAAGCGCGTTTGACCGCAAGAATTATTTTTATCCGGATTTGCCCAAGGGTTACCAGATCTCACAGTTCGCGTTTCCGGTTGCCCTTGACGGCAATGTAACAGTGGAAATGCCGGCTGAGGACGCGCTACCTGAAAGAGAGTTGGTCAAAATAGGCATAACGCGAGCGCACTTGGAGGAAGACGCGGCCAAAAACTTTCATGCTCCGGAAGGAGTGGCGGGCAAGCCGGCGACCTTGGTGGATTACAATCGTTCCAGTACTCCGCTGTTAGAGATAGTAACCGAGCCGGATTTTAGATCACCGGCAGAGGCCAAGTTTTTTTTACAGGAGTTAAGAGCTATCATGCGGGCCATAAAAGTTTCCAACGCTGATATGGAAAAGGGGCAAATGAGGTGCGACGTTAATATCTCCATGATGGAAGTTGATGATGAAGGTTATCCCAAAAAATCGACATTAAACGCGCGAACGGAGATTAAAAACTTGAACTCTTTCCGCATGGTTGAAAGAGCTATCGCTTACGAGATGCAAAGGCAAAAAGCGCTGTATGAGTCGAATACGCCGCCTGTAGAGGCAACGCGCGGTTGGGATGATGCGCGAGGCGTAACGCTTGAACAGCGGACCAAGGAAACGAGCGCCGATTACAGGTATTTTCCGGAACCGGATTTACCGCCGCAGGATTTGCGCGAGATACGCGAGAGTTTACAAGGGCGTTTGCCGGAGTTGCCGGCACAAACAAGAGCCCGGCTGGAGCAGGACTTTGGCTTTTCCAAAGCCAATGTCGCGTTTTTTGTGGCCAATCCGGATTATGTGGAATACGTGGAGCAAGTTATGGGCGAGCTGGCGGCTTGGATTGAAGCAAGCGATGACCAATTAAAAAGCGGCGCCGAGGCTCTTGCGGAAAAGCGCAAGGTTTTTGCAAAACTGGTTGGCGGCTGGCTAACGAGCAAGTTAGCGGGATTGTTGGCGGAGAAGAGCTTGACCATAAAAGACGCGAATATCACTCCGGAAAATTTCGCGGAGTTTATCCATTTGTTGGAGCAAAAAACGATAAACAGCTCAAACGGACAAAAATTATTAAAGCTGATGCATGAGCAAGGCGGCGATCCGTCGGATTTGATGGAAACGCATAACTTGGGTCAGACGTTGGGAGATGAGGATTTGGAGGCGGTTGTGCGCCGTAATTTGGAGGCAAACGCGGATAAAGCCGAGGAAGTTAAAAACGGCAAAATGCCGCTTATCAAGTGGTTTGTGGGCCTTGTAATGCGCGACACCGAGGGTAAGGCGGACCCAATGAAGGTTGAGACGGAAATCCGGAGGCAACTCGAATTATAAGTCTATCAATTCCATAAAGTTAAAAGCCCATAAAGCAAGCTGAGCTTGACGGACTTGATAGACTTTAAGGACTTTAACTTAGTTAAAGTGATACCAAGTTCGGATTAGTTCCAGGCCTTGTTTTTCAGTTTTGGCCCAGTGGATCCGGTCGTCTTTTTTGAACCAGGTTTCCTGGCGCTTGGCATATTGAAACGTGGCTTTTTTGGCCAGATCCACGGCTTCGGATAAAAGGATTTCGCCGCGGATATAACGCGCCATTTCCCGATAGCCGATAGATGTCATGGCCGGAGCGTCCCAGCTGATGCCCGAATCATGCAAGCGGCGCACTTCTTCCGGCCAGCCTTCTTCCATCATGCGATTTATGGACTTGTTTATGCGCTTTTTTAGATCTTCACGCGTCCATTTGAGCCCGACTTGAAAAGCGTCTATTACGGGCGAGCGTTTGATTTTGAGTTTGGAGACGGGTTTGCCGGTGAAGGTACATATTTCGAGAGCGCGGATAACACGGCGAGGATTTTTGAGATCCACCGATGTTTCAGCGTCAGGATCCATGTTCAGCAATAGCGATACAAGCCTGTCTAAAGGTTGGTTTTCGTAAGCTTTGCGCAGGCTGTAGTTGGGCGGGACTTCGGGAATGGCAAAGTTATCAACCAAGGCCTTGATGTAAAGGCCGGTGCCGCCGACTATGATGGGCAAATAGCCGCGGCGAGTGATGCCCTTGATTGCCGTAAGAGCAACACGGCGCCACTCGGCTACGGAGATGATCTTTTCGGGATCCATGAAATCCATTAGATAGTGCGGGATTTCCGGATACGGAGATTCTTGTCCGGGCTTATCCTCCGGGTTGATGCCCAACTTTTCGAACTCGCGAAGATACGGAACGCGCACCAGATAGGCATCGTGCCCCATGAATTTGCCACGGCGGCCGGGCGGTTTGCCGGTGCCGATATTGAATTTTTTGTAAATCTGCCGGGCATCAGCGTTGATGATTTCTCCGTTTAATTCGCGGGCAACCTTAAGGCTGAGCCCGGTTTTACCGGATGACGTAGGTCCGAGTATGATAAGAACGCGGGGTAGTTCGGCTCGCGCTTGCCCCCCGCTTTTTGTTTTTACGCTTCGCATATATTTTATTCGGCGCTACGCTCGATGACTTCTTGCGTAGAGGTGTTTTGGCCTTGCCCTTCTTGCAAGATTTCTCCGACCTCACAATGTGAACGGAATTCAGGATTATCCAAATCATCGCATGAGATTTCCACTCCCATAATTTCTTGGTACGACCTGAGACAATTCATGCGTTTGGCGCCCGCGGCAAGGCATAAGTTTGGATCTTCGGCGAGCATGGCTTTGTCCAGGTAGCAGGCAAAGGGATAGTCTGCTTGCGCGCAATTTTTATTGAGATTAGGGATTTTTTCCGAGCCAAAGCCAAAACAACCGGCTCCCAAAAAGCTTATAAAAATTAACAGTATGGTCAAATACTTCATAAAAATATTATACCATGCTTACTCTTGATTTGGTAAAAACTCGCCTTCCAGCATCCAGGTCATGGGTTGGGTAATTTTGGCTTGAATGATGCTGCCGGGTTGAAGAGTTGACTCCGGAGCTTTTACTCTAACTCGCTTAAATTCATCATTTGTACCCAAGAGCCAATCCCCTTCTTTGGTTTCAATAAAGACGTTGCAGACTTTGTCTTGATAGTCTTGGTTTTTCTTGAGCGTGATATCTTCCATCAAACTTTGCAAAACCTGCCAACGTTCTTTTTTTTGCTCCGGCGATACGTCGTCTGCGAAAAGGCGGTGGCTTAAAGTGCCGGTGCGCGGGGAGTATTGGGCCGTGTATGAGATATCAAACTCGACTCGCTTATAGAGATCCACCGTATCTTGAAAATCTTTATCAGTTTCGCCGCAAAAGCCAACAATGATATCTGTGCCGATGGCGATATTGGGGCGAGCAGTTTTGATTTTGTCGATGATTTCCAGAAATTTTTCGCGGGTGTACTTACGATTCATCTTGCGCAGGATTTCATTTGAACCTGATTGAACGGGTAGATGAATGTAGTTAATCTGTTTAGGCAAAGTCAAAGCGTGAATTACCTGCTCATCCATCTGCAAAGGATGCGGAGCAGTCCAGTGTATGCGCTCGATGCCATTTATTTGATTAACCTCCCAAAGAAGTGCCGCGAAATGATTTTGATAAGGATTAGCTGAATGGAAGTTGTGAGGATCAGATGCCTTATAAGCGTTTACGACTTGCCCCAACAAGGTTATTTCTTTTATTCCATGCGCTGCGATATTTGTGATTTCGTCTAAAATATCTTGAAGAGGGCGGTCGCGCATTAAGCCGCGTGCATAGGGTACTACACAGTATGTACAAAAGTGATTACAGCCGGTTTGGATTGAGACGTAGGCTTGGATTGACGACCGGCGCAAAGGATTGATTTTCAGATAATCTTCCACCGCATCGCCTCCTATAACCCACTCGGGTCTCAGTTCGGCAATCCAACGCGGCAAGTG
>WJLP01000102.1 GCA_014728435.1 Candidatus Uhrbacteria bacterium | reverse complement strand
GGTTTTATATGCGATGCGATTTTGATCTTTAAAATCGCGTATAGCTGACTCACCTTCCCTTTTTATTTCATCGGGGATTTCGAGTTCGGAAATTGGACGAGCTTTTTGTTGCTTCTCATCAAAATAAGAATTATAGAACTGAATGAACATCCACTGGGTCCACTTGTAATATTTTGGATCAGTTGTGTCGATTTCACGTGACCAATCAAAACCTGTTCCAAGAGCCTGTATCTGACGCTTGAAGATGGCAATATTTTTCTCAGTAATTATTGCCGGATGAACTTTTTTCTTGATAGCGAAATTTTCTGTCGGTAAACCAAAAGCATCCCAGCCCATTGGATAGAGTACGTTTAAACCTTCCATGCGCTTTTTTCGAGAGACGACGTCGAGTCCTGTATATGGACGAGGGTGGCCAACATGCAAACCATCTCCTGAGGGATATGGGAATTCAACCAAGTTATAGCTTTTTTTTGCCTTGGTTTCTGATGGATCTTTGGCGCGGTAGATTTGATTTTTCTCCCACCATTTTTGCCATTTAGTTTCGACATCTTGAAAAGGGTATTGATTTGCCATAATGGGAATACTATAAACTAACAAGTGACAACTGACAACAGTAAGGCTTAGCATCAGAAAATAGCTCAGTTAAACAAAAATCCTCCATGGTTATATGGAGGATTTTGCTTTTGGTTGGCTTTTAGCGGTTTTCGGCAGGGCGGGCCATATTGACCACGATCTGGCGGCCGCCCATGTCGGTTTCGTTGAACATTTCGATGGCTTTTTCGGCACCGGCTTCATCGGACATTTCGACGAAAGCGAAACCACGAGGGCGTCGCGTTTCACGGTCGGTTGGGATGAATACTGATACAACATCACCGGCCGCGCTGAAATGCTCTTCGAGCTCCGCATCGGTTGTGCGGTAAGGGATGCCACCGACAAATAATTTTGCAGGCATGCGCAATATATTTAATCATTAGACTGGATTTCTTTTGCGCACACCGAGATGTATAACATCATTACTCCTTCGACCCTGTCGAGCTCGGGCCAGCTCAGCTGGCTAATACTCGTTAGGATGGCATTCGCACGAACTATCCAGCAAGGATAATAGCAATAAACCGCTAATATTGCAAGCATTCGCAAAAAAATACACAAAGTTGTTAAAAAATGGTATTTTGTCGTAAAATTGATTCTACTATGCCTTACAAATATCTTTTCATCATGCTCTTATTGACTTTAGTCGGTTTGGCATCGGGTTGCTTGCCGGAAGAGGTGGAGCAAGCTAAAGAAACAAAGGACAATGCCACGGTTTTAGCTACAACTCAAATACTGGTTAGCCAGGATGAAGCCGCGGCCGCGCCGGATGAGCAGATTGAGATAGGTAATAAAATGGCCATGCCTTGCTTGCAATTCAAGCACAGCGAAGGGTTTTTAAGATGGGTTGAGGCGTACGAAGAGGGCGAAGACGCCAAGGCTTTGGGAATGGCAGAAAGAATCCATCTTCCCGAAGAACCCGAAGAAGCGCTCATTGAGACTCTTAGAGAATCACAAGTTGAAGGCGCGTTACAAACCAGCTTATGCGGCATACACAGCACGCTCAACATCTTTACTTGGGCGGTTGAGTACGCTGACGCTACAAATATTTACGCTTACAGGGATCCAAACAGCGAGCGTTTGACGGTTGATATGGCCGCGAGAACCGAGAAAGGACAGACTTTTACTTCAACCACCGAGCTAACCAGGCTTGGTTTGCCGGTTTGCTTGCCGAAGACTATTACCAATAACGAACTTATCTGGTTTTGCGGTACGCCGTTTGAGAATTGGAAAGAAGTGCATGTAAACCGCAAGTTGGGAAATATGGTTAAACTGTCCTGTGAACCGGATGAAAACGGACAGCCGGGGCTAGGCTGTTTGGATCCGACCGCGAAGGAGTAATTTTAGATTCTGAAATAAATTCAGGATTACGGCTAATCAATCCTCACTAACGCGGACGGTGAGTCCTTGGGTTTTGCGGAAACCGATTCTGTCCGGGGCGTAATCGGAGGAGAGGCCGAGCATGGAAGCGAAGATGATGGATTCCTCGCCGTGGCGGTCGCGGATTTGGTCGATGGCGGAGCATACCCCCAACTCCGCATTTTGCGGAGTATCCCCCTTTATGCAAAGGGGGCTTTTTTTGCGTAGAGGGAAGCTGAGTTGATGCAGGGGCGGGACTAGCTCTGTGAGGGTGATGGCGAGGAAGGTGACGGATTCGCCATGCCACATTTGAGATAAAGCTTCGCAAGCGGCATGGACGAGACTAAAAGGATCGTTGACTGGATCGGCGAATTTAATCGTTGTCCCACGTCCTACGCCTGCCCGCAACGCTATCGCTTGCGAGGCGGGCGGGTCCCACGTCCTACGTCCTTTTTCATCGACGATTTCAATTTGGACAACCATCGCGCGAGCATAGTGACCGAGGCTGCGTAAGCGGCGACCGGCGCGTTCGGTGAGGCGGATTAGGATGGGGAGGATTAGGTTTTTATCGTTCGCACGGCGCGGGACGCAGAAGGAGTGGCCAACAGACTTGGGTGCTGAAGACGCGTACATCGTACCTCGCACATCGTACCTCGTGGAACCTTCTGCTACAGCACCGGATTGCTCGAAGCGGTCGGTTTCGCGGGCGTTTAGGCGTTCGTGCCAGTAGTAACCGGCGACGCCTAAAGCGCGGATGAGGTTGCCGACGGGGTAGTTTTTGAGATCGAGCAGATTATAGATGCCGAGGAGGTTTAAGCGGCGGCGGATGCGTTTGCCGATTCCGCAAGCGTCTTCGAGCTCGCGAGTGGCAAGCATCTCATCGAGATTTTCTTGGTTGATAATTGTGAGGCCATTAGGCTTTTGCATTTCTGATGCAAGCTTGGCAAGGAATTTGCTGGGCGCGATTCCGGCGGAACATGTAAGCCACTCGCCTACTTCGGATTGTATGCGCTTTCGAGCGCGACAGAGCGCCCAAGCCGCCTCGGCCTCGTCGCGGTACCAGCCGGCGAGATCCAAAAAGACTTCGTCGATAGAGTAATGCTCGACTTTATCTGTGAGTTCGTGGAAAAGCGAGAAGACGCGCGAGCTTACGGTGCGATATTTGGCCGGGTCGTTTTGGATAAACCTCATCTGCGGGCAGACCTGCTTTGCGACTTCCATGCTCATGCCGACTTTGACACCGCACTTCTTAGCCTCGACTGATGCGGCGATAACACAGCCGGCTTTGTGCAGATAAGCGCAGACGCCAAGAGGCCGACCGCGGAGCCCGGGATTTGCTTGTTGCTCGACGCTCGCAAAATAAGAATTCATATCAACATGAGCAAAAAGAGGCCGTACATCGTACGTCGTACTTCGTACAACGTCCGGACGTTTGAGTGAGGAGGGCATACTAGAACAAAAATAGAACAGTATCTCTAACTAGTCAAACTGACTTTTGTGGATAATACTCTTTCCAAGCTATAAGCATCGGCATGTCTGCATAAGCCCAAATATGAAGAGTGATTTTGAACATTAGTCCTCTGCAACATTCTATTACGTATCTTTGTTCTTAGGATTGTGGAGCGCGATAATGAAATATATCC
>WJLP01000101.1 GCA_014728435.1 Candidatus Uhrbacteria bacterium | reverse complement strand
TCAGCGCAATCGATCGCCGGAAATCTGCGCCAAATGCGGAAGGCCTGGTAAGATTGCCAAGCGCTTTGCGGATGGCAAAGGTGAATGTAACGCTTGTTATCAAAAACGCAGGCGCGGTGAAAAGAAGCTGCGTGCCGTATCGTGATATTTATCCCCATATTGGGGATCTTTTTTTTAGCGGGATTTTTAAGATTATAAGCCGATTAACAGGGCTGCCGCTTGAGCGACCTTGATGCAATCGGATAAAGCTTGGCTGTCCGGAAAATCAGGATTAAAAAAGAGCACGTTTGTGCTCGAGAATGGATGGTTTGTTTTGATATTGATAAAGAAAGTCAATAGACGGCAACCTTCATAGCGACTTCACCGAACTCTTCAATCATAGCTTCGGTGAAAGCGGCGCAGAAGATGTCGGGGTGGCGGGAATATTCGAAGTGTACACCCATGCGCCTCAGCTCGGCCTGCAGGAACTCCACGCTTTTTAGAGCTTTTTTGTAGCTCTCGCTGTGCAATTCGTAGATTGCGCTTTGGGTGGGCGACATCCTTTGGAGCATTTCCTCGCGCGCCCGGTTGTGCGCCAGGCAAGCATCGTACAGCTTGTAAAGATATGGAGCGATACGCGCCCAGGCCGTGCTGTTATGACAATCTTGAATTGTGATTCTGACAGCGGTTATCTGATGCGCTTGAGCCATTTTAGCCCTCCTTGGCCAAGTTTATTAAAGAATATTTTATAGAATTTGTCAACCGAAGGAGGATGATTTTTGCGATGAATTGGCAAAAAAACCACCGAGTTGGCGGGGTTTTCAGGCTTTGCGCGGTTTGCGCAGCATGTCGAGCAGTTTTGTGAGAAAGTTTGCTCCTTCGGTTTTTGAAACGGGTTTGGGGCGTATCACCGGAGGCAAGGAGCGAGAAGGCTTGGGGTATATGCGGCAAACAGCTTCGCAAAAATCATCAAGATCGCGAATCGGCAGATCCACTCCTCTATCGCGCAAGGCACGGATCGCTTCTTGGTATTCCGTTTGCCTGACCACTGCCGCGGTTGTGCGCAAAATGCCATCGGCCTCCTCCGGATCTTGGCAATCGCGCGCCGGCTTAACAACGGTAAAATGGTAAACCTGCGCTCTGGCGATCAGTTCTTCCAGCAGATTCTTGCACTGCCCGCTGTTGGCGATCCTGGGAAAATAAAGTTCGATCAATGCTTTTTCATTGGCAACGCTCATGATTCCCTCCTTGCGATTCACATATTAATAAAACGGGTTGTTCTTGGCAAGTTACAAAAAACCTCTACCCAATAATAAGGTAAAGGCGGGGTTTAGGCGGTGAGAAGGCTGCCGCCTTGATCGAGAATGGCTTCGGCATCTTGCGCGTTTGGCGCGATAGACACCAAGCCGACACGGCGTTGAGCGCTTGGCAGGCGCAGGCCGTCGATCATGCAGGTGAGCGCGCCGTAGCCTTTGGCCGGGTCGTAGAGCAATCCGTTTAACCTATCTTCGAGATCCGAATATTTTTTGAGTTCGTCCGCGGGCTCGGTAATGATGCGACCGGCCACGCTCCACGGGGCTTTGAGGCGGCGGGCGATATTGAAGAGGTAGCTTGTTGCCGCGACACGCACGTCGGCTTCCGTGAGATACAGATGATTGCCGCTTTGATCCAGGACGGCGTCACAGCACAGCACTCCGTTACAGCCAACTTTGGCCGCCATGTTGGCGTAAGCCGCGGTCATGCTTGTGAGCTTGGCTTTGATCTCGGGCGCGACAACAGTGTCGCCGGAAGAGATGACTCCGCCTTTGTGCACAAAGCCGTCACGGAGCAGTTTACTGCAACCGATGCAGACCGCTCTACCGTTTTGCAAGGACCAGTGAATACTGACTGAGTCGTGAGGCAAAACAGCGGTTTCGACGATAAGATCGTGATTGCGGTTGCTTTGCAGGAAGTGCGGCAGAGCCGGATCGTTGTACATGCAAAAGCCACCGCCGCTGACCAGGTTGGTGCGCTTAAAAAGTACTTGCGAAAAGCCGATAGATTGGCTCATGGCGCGTACCGTTTCAGCGACTTGATACGCTTGAGCCAAAGCATGGCCTTTGTTGAGGATGGCGTGCGGCGGAAGATGGTGCTCTTGACGCAAAGAGCGCATACAGCGCCGAAAATAACCTTTGTCGGAAAAGATGTCGCCCAATTCAGCCGGACTGGAATAGATCCGGCCCCAATCAAGGCCCATCGCGGCAACGAATTCTTCTTCTTGGGCGGTGGTGCGGAAAAACCAAGCACCCGCGCCTTGGTCGAAACGGGACCGCAGTTCTTTGGTTAGAGCCGGCTCGTTTTTGAGTCCGCGGAACATGTAATTATGCGGTACCACGATGACTTGGTTGGGCGCCAAGCCCACGGATTTGAGAAACGGCAAGTGGCCGAGATCGATATCTTGCGTGGCGCAGACGATATCACCGGCGAGCAGTGCGCGGCCTTGGTAACGGCGCGCCGGCCCGCTGGTAACTCGCACATGGCCGTCCGCGTCATAAGCGATTCCGGCTTCTTGTTTTACGCCCAAGGCGGCGTCGTCAAAACCGTTGATTTCATGCATCATCACAAAGCGCGTCGTGTTTTGCATCGGCCTGCCTCTCTTTGGGAAAGAACTAAAAACCACCTCGGGTGAGGCGGCTCATGCTAACGCAATGGAACTTCAACCTCACCCTACGCGGGGCTAAAGAAGAAGAAACCAAATACGCTTGTGAGCATACGACAATAGTATAGACTTCATTAAAATTCGTCAATACTATTTAAAACATAACCAAATTACTTCCAAATATAAACAAATATTTACAAACATCTGTTTTTTTTACTTAGACTTCCGGTTTGATTAGTTTCGCATCCTTATCAAAATAAAATTTGGTTGAGACGTTGCCGCCGGAGAGGACATTTGGCAGCCAGTAAGGGTCATCCTCCCACATTTCTTGATATGGGATCTGATCCAGCGGATACCAGGCGGGGAGCATTTCATCTGATTCGATCGGATCTCCTTGGATTTGAGTGGCGACAAAGATGTGGCAAATTTGATTCCATTCCGGCTTGGCGGGAAAGACGAATTCTACGGTTCCACGACTCTCGATTGTTACACAAGCGACTCCGACCTCTTCAAAAACTTCACGGCGGCAAGCGGCTTCGATTGACTCCCCTGGCTCAACTTTGCCTCCGGGTCCGTTTAGTTTGCCCACACCAAAACCGCGCTTCTTTTTGGCAAGTAAGACTTTTCCATCGATAATCGGATAGCAAAGAGTGGTTACTTTCATACCTAATAAGTATAAAGTAACAAGTATAAAGTAAAAAGAGCACATCTCAGAAAAGCTTGACGGTTGCAGGGTTTCTGCTAATCTGAATATATATGAATACATTATCCATTATGTTCTCAGTGCTTATGACACCACTCATTATTTTTCTTGTTATTTTACTGCTTGCTTCCATTAAGCAGGTTAATCAATACCAGCGCGGCATTAAGCTGCGGTTTGGAAAATTCGTGGGTGTTGTTGAGCCGGGATGGAGAATAATCATCCCGATTATCGAATCCATGTTTAAGATGGATATCCGCGTTAAGGCGGCCGATGTCCCGTACCAGGAGACGATTACCCGCGACAATATCTCGTGTAAGATTAACGCGGTGATTTACTATAGGATTGCGGACCCGGCCAGGGCTTATTTGGAGGTTGAGCGGGTAATGCATGCTGTTAGCCAATTGGCTCAAACCACGATGCGTAATGTTTGCGGTGAGTTGTCGTTAGACGAATTGCTGTCGAACCGAGAAGAGGCGGCGAACCGGATTAAGAAAAGTGTTGCGGAGAATACGGCCAGTTGGGGCGTGGAGGTAAACGCGGTTGAATTGAAAGATATCAGTCTGCCGGATGATATGGTGCGCACCATCGCAAAGCAGGCCGAGGCCGAGCGTGAGCGCCGAGCGGTAATAATCAATTCAGAAGGCGAGAAAACCGCGGCACAGAACTTGGCGGACGCGGCCAGAACGCTTTCCGAACAACACGGGGCGCTGCACTTGCGTACATTACATTCATTAAATGACCTTTCTTCGGACCAATCGAATACGGTGATTTTCGCGATTCCACTGGAGATTTTACGGGCGTTTGACAGCATGGCGAAGAAATAACCTATACGAATTGCGGACACCGAACAACGATTTGTTATGAAGACGGCCGGTAACGGTCGTTTTTGTTATTTGTGATGCCTTGGATTGTTTATAATATATTCTTTTATGGAATAATATTCGGTTTTATTTCTGATAAACCTGTCATGATATGATCGTTGCCATAATTTATCATTGAAGGGTTGCCAATTGTTGTTTTTAACATTACGAATATATTCGTTGGTCGTCATGGTTTTAAACCAGGCGATAATTTTCTGTATGGACGGCCCCATGTGGCCGTCCATATGTGATGGGGCCGTATGACCCGGTCGACCACACGGGGTCGACCCTACGGACACAATGGCATGGAAATGGTCGGGCATGGTGACGAATTCGCCAATGTTGACGGTTGGAAATTTTTTGGGAATTTTATGCCACCATTTATTGATCATTTTATGATTATCTATTTTGCCGAATAGAGGTTGTCGATTTTGGCAACAAATTGTTACAAAATACGATCCGTGAAAGGAATAATCGAAATTTTTTAAACGCATTGCTTTCCTATTACAATCACATTGCATATAATATACCCGTAAGATAGATTTTATTTTTTGTCAATATGTTGATGAGTGTAAAAATTATTCCCAATGCAAAGCAGACAGAGGTTGTGGGTTGGGAGGGTAAGGTTTTGAAGATAAGAATTGCTGCGCCGGCGACCGAAGGGAAGGCAAATAAAGAGTTGTTGCGGTTTGTTGCAAAGCTTTGCGATTGCGCGCCGAGTGAGGTTGAGATATTGAAGGGGCAAACCGCGAAACAAAAAATTTTGGACGTCCCCGCGATGCCTGACTTACAACTAACTAATTTAAACTAACAAGAGTTAATCCTTGTAAGTTGTAAGTGGTAAGTTTATACTTCGTATATATGAATGAAAAAATGTTAGTTCCACAGCCGGATAAAAAACCGGAATCGAAAATGGCACCTGAGTATCTGTTAGCTATGATTAATGGCAAGCCTCAAGCGGAAGACAAGAATATACCGCCCACAGAATCGCAATCCGGTCTTGAAGAAATGTCGGAAGAAAAAGATACCCCAACAGGATTTGAACATGATCCCAAAAAGGACTGGGCTTGGGGCAAGGAACTTTCATCGTGGCGCCGAAAACAATTGGAGAAGAACATGCCCCCTCTTGAAGAGGAAGCCGCGGATCCGTCGGAAACACGACAAGATTTGCCCCGATTTGATATTGATGATCCCGACCGGCCCAGCGAGGAATATAAAGAAGTGCGTTCAAGCGAGTTGATAGATACGCCGGTAAGCGAAACATTGCGAAGTGCGGATGATGAAGCCGTTTCGGGAATACGAGAAAAGATTGCCAGCGACTTTAGCGCAAGAGGAACAGCTGTGATGTCGCCAGAGGTGAGCGTATCAGAATCTTATGAAATGAAAGAAACGCCTGATGGTTTTGTAACAAAAGAGGTTCCCAGTTATGAAATCAGCGCGATAGGCAAACTGCCGACTACAGCAGTATCCACTCCGCCGGAAATGCCCAGCGAGCTGGAACCTGAAGAGCGCGGTACGTTAAAAGCCGCGTAACTCTTCGATTTCGCTCAGGGTGATATAAAAATAATCCTCGTAAAAGCGGGGATTTTGATTAGCCGGATACGGGCAAGGAGTTGGAAAGATCGTGCTCGTGGCCGTGAATGACGTTGACGGCCGTTATTACATGCGTTGTTTCTTGCGCAAGAGCAAAGTTGTGACGGCGCAAGAATTCATCGCGGCGCATAATGGTTACGATGCAAGCCAAGGGAGGGTAGGCCATGGAACGGTCGAGGTGTGCTTGTCCGTTTTGGATGCGGTACTGGAAACGATTATTGTGAGATTGCTTTGGACCATGGGCCGAGCAGACTATATCAGTCAAACCATGTTCCAACCTTAGCAGAAACAGCGGATCGTGAGCGTTGGGCACGTCCGTGATTAGGGCATGGGTCACCAGTTGTAAAAATACACCGTGATTGAGCACGCCTGCTCCGAATTTGGGGTTTTGGAATTCAGGGGCAAAAGGGTAAACGTGAACCGGTTCTTGCATAATTCCTCCAGGGTTCAAGCCTAAGATTGGATAAAAAAACAAGTATTGTCAATATCACATCTTGACATTTTTGCTAAATCGAGCTATATTTTTCTATTGTTCCTTGTGAAAACATTTCTCAAAAGGAGGATCCAATGAGCTTGCGACAACTTTTGAACGCGGGGATCAAACTGCACTTTTGCCCGGACGCGTGCGTGCCCGAGATCCCGAGGGTGCAGGATGTGCTCTACGCGCTCCAACTCGTGGAAAAGGATGAGTGCTATCGCTTCGGGCTCGGGAACCACATCACCTATGTGCGCAATGTGCACATAGTGGCCTCGGCCGTATCCTATGATGTGCTCGGTATGGAGCGATATGATGAAAGGGAAGCACGGCGCATCATCGCGGGTACGATATTTCAGCTCTGCCCGGATGAGGCGCGGTGCAGTGAGTACATCAGCGCCTACCGCGAGCTTCTCAACATTTTGGGACACGATGCTACACACGATGCAAATGAGTGCGTGAGCTGTTTGGCGCGCGCCAAGGCAGAACGCGAGCAGGAGCTCCGACAGGAGATCGGGTGGCAGGCGCGTTATGGCGACTGAACATTCTTTTCACTCTTTGCGGCCCTCACATTGTGGGGGTGATTTTTATTGTCACATCTTGACAAATACCGCGTTTTATATTAGATTGCTCTTTCGTTCCTTAGAATTTTCGCACAACACACAGGAGGGATTGTAGATGCAGATGCAAATGAGCTTTGGACAAGCACAGCGCCTGGAACAGCGAAT
>WJLP01000100.1 GCA_014728435.1 Candidatus Uhrbacteria bacterium | reverse complement strand
ACCGGCACTGGAGAAAACCGCGGGCAGACCAAAAATACCGGCTCCAACTATAGCCCCCAATAAGCTGAGCGCGACCTGCATTGTTACGGATTTTTGTTTCATTTTCAGCTAATATATTAGCATATTTCCGCGATTTTTATATCCACAGTCAGTGCCTAACTTATCTTCTTGCGTATCAGCCGACCGGATAGTAATTTGCCAGCATATGACACAGATTGAAAAGATTATACCGCAGAATTTGGAGGCTGAAATGTCGGTACTGGGCAGTTTATTGATTGACAAAGAGGCGATGATAAAGATAGGTGATTCATTGATTCCGGAAGATTTTTACCTGCCCAAGCATCAGGAAATTTTTGAAACAATGGTGGAGTTGTTTAAAAAGCACGAACCGATTGATATTTTGTCATTATCAAACAGGTTGGAAGAAAAAAATTTGATAGAAAGTATAGGCGGGCGTGCTTATTTGATACAGCTTTCCAATACGGTCCCAACCGCGAGCCATGTTAAGCATTACTCGGGTATTATCCAGAAAAAATCAACTTTGAGAAGATTGATCACGGCCAGCCAAGAAATAACCGCGTTGGGTTTTGATGAAAGCGAGGATGTTGAGAAGATTTTGGATTCCGCGGAAAAGAGTTTGTTCGGCGTATCACAAAAGTTTTTAAAGACCGCTTTTACCAGCATAACCGATGTTTTGGATACGGCTTTTGAAAGGATTGATGAGATTCACCGTGAAAAAGGCAAGATAAGAGGCGTGCCGACGGGGTATGCCGACTTGGATCAGTTGTTGGGCGGATTCCAAAATAGCGATTTGGTGATTTTGGCCGCGCGCCCGTCTTGCGGCAAGACTTCGTTGTCGCTGGACTATTTACGGCACGCGGCCGTGAAGCATAAGATCCCGGTAGGTTATTTTTCGCTTGAGATGAGTAAAGAACAGGTAGTGGACCGTTTAATATGCGCGGAAGGAAATGTTGATTTATGGAAGATGAGGACCGGCCGATTATCGGACCAGGGCGAGCACGATGATTTTTCCAGAATCGGACACGCGATTGGAGTTTTGTCGGAAGCGCCGATTTATATTGATGATACGGCTTCGGCAAATATTATGGAGATTAGGACCAAGGCCAGGCGTTTGCAAATGGAACATGGTTTGGGGTTTATTATTATCGACTATTTACAGCTTATGGAATCGCGGGGCAGTAATACGGATAACCGCGTGCAAGAAGTTGCTGATATTACACGTGGACTGAAGTCGATCGCTCGCGAGCTCAATGTGCCGGTTTTAGCACTTTCGCAGTTATCTCGCGCGGTTGAACAGATCAAGCCGGCAATTCCCAAGCTTTCCCATTTGCGCGAATCCGGATCTATCGAGCAGGACGCGGATGTGGTGATGTTCATTTATCGCAAGGCCGCGGACAAGAACTACAGGCTGGAAGATCTTAGCCCGGAAGAAAAGAACTTGGCCGAGGTTCATGTGGCCAAACATCGCAACGGCCCCACCGGTGTCGTGAAACTGTTTTTCGACAGTACGCGCGCGAGCTTTCGCAGTATGGCTAAGTCTCAAGGTTCGAGCGCGCATGGACTCGCGCCCTCTGCTCCGACTTCGGAAATGGCGCCGCCGGCTATGGGTAATTTGCCCGCGGGACCGGAGCCTTTTGACCCGAATCAGCCGATTACAAGTACCAAGCCGCCGGGCGGAGGGTAAACTTGCCAAAATCGGGTAAATTGTTAAACTAACCGTACGAAATACGAATTTGCGCTATTTACGAATAGCGATGATACAGGTTCGTAATTCGTTCTGATTCGTAATTCGTAATGTATGTTCAATAAATTAAAGCAATTTCAAGACGTGAGGAGCCGTGCCAAACAGATGCAAAAGCAGCTGGAAGATGTCCAGCTTGAAGGATCAGCCGGCTGGGGCAAGGTAAAAGTAACGCTAAACGGCAACCAAAGAGTTGTTAAGTTTGAGTTTGCCGATGAGGTAATGAATGATAAAGCCAAGCTCGAAGGCTATGCCAAAGACGCGGTTAATGATGCCATGGAAAAACTGCAAAAAGAGATGGCCGGTAAAATGAAAGATTTGGGTGGTTTGGATTTAGCGCAGGATATTCAGGGAATGATGGGGAAACAATAAGTTTCAAGATAAAAGTTAAAAGTTCATCAAGAGTATCTAAAGTTACGCGTGATGAACTTGTGACTTGGAACTTTTAACTTAGTATGAGAATCCCCCGCAGTATTGATGAGCTGGCAAAGATGTTTGATCGTTTACCCGGGGTCGGCCCGCGGGCGGCTTTGCGTTACGCTTATTGGCTGGCGGCTCAGCCCAAGCCGTTGGCGCATCGTTTTGCGGAGGCGGCCAAGCATTTGGCGGAACAGGTTAAAACTTGCGATATCTGCGGGGCGTGGACCGATGAGTCGCCGTGCTCGATTTGCTCTGACCCGGGGCGTGACGCGGGCCTGCTATGCATTGTGGCCAACAGCCAAGATATTCGCGTGATGGAAGATGCTGCCATTTTCCGAGGCAAATACCATGTTTTAGGGGGTTTAATTGACCCGGTTGAGGGAAAGACGGCGGAGCGATTGAGCGTACAGCGGCTTTTGAGCAGGATCAAATCCAATCCGGCGGAAATTAAAGAGGTTGTACTAGCCTTGGACCCTGATGTACTGGGTGATACGACCGCGCTGTATCTTTCACGACAGTTGAGCGAGTCGAATGTTCCGGTTTCACGTTTAGCTCGTGGGATTCCAACAGGTGCGCAGATTGAGTATGCAGACGAAGCGACGATAACTGACGCGTACATAAATCGTCGTAAAAACTAAAAATATAAAATATCAAACTTCAAATTAGGGGCATAATTATTTTATATCCGAAGGATTCCAAATTTTAAGATTTTAGTTTTTTATTTTGGGTTTAAAAATCGGAGGCTTATGCTCCGATTTTTGTAATTTTTACTTTAGTAAATTCTTGACGGTGGCCGATGCGTTTTTTGTAGCCGATCTTGTTTTTAAATTTTACTGTTGTAACTTTTTTACCTCTGCCTTGTTCCACGATTTCACCGCTGACCTTGGATTCCAAATGCGGAGTTCCGACTTCAACTTTGGAGCCGTCATCTTCGGCAATCAAAAGTACTTTGTCGAAATCGACTTTGTCGCCTTTTTCGCCGTTTATTTTTTCGATTTTGAGGGATTCCCCTTCTTTTGCGATATATTGTTTACCGCCTGTAGCAATTACTGCGAACATAATGCGCCTATATT
>WJLP01000099.1 GCA_014728435.1 Candidatus Uhrbacteria bacterium | reverse complement strand
ATATTTTGGATCCAAAGCATGAGGCGATGGTCGAGCATCTGTTTCATAGGTGTTTGTTGGTTTTGCAGATGCCCGGATTTCAATTGAAACCTTTGCGGAGGCGAAAGCGGGGAACGGGTAAATTCCGGTCGCTGACGTACGGCTACACGGTACCGGGTGAAAAATGGGTTACGATTGATTTGTATACGCCAAAGACGATGAAGCCGCGCAAAATGGATGCCATATTGCGGGTTATAGCGCATGAGTTGGCGCATCATCAAAAACCGCCCAAGTATTATCGCAAGTGGTTTCAGTTGGTTTATATGGCGCACCATCCGCCTTTTTGGACGCAGTATAAAAAGAACGTGGCTAAATTTCAGGAAGATGAGATGCTATCAATTTATTTTAAGTAGTAATTAGAGAGTAGTAATTAGCAATTGCACTAGGTTGTCCAGAATAAATTGCTAATTGCCATTTGCTAATTTTTGATTATTGTATGAGAAAGTTTAAAGTTACAAAGAAAGATTGCGTTACTGAAGATTTGTGCAGAGTTTGGATGGCGCCCGCGGACGGGGAAGGGATGTTTGATTTTAAGCCGGGGCAGTTTGTGATGATTCATGAGATGAATGAGGAGGGCCAATCGGTTTATGTGAGATCGTATTCGATTGCTTCGGCACCTTATGAATCGAGTGAGGATTTTGAGTTGGGCGTTAAGGCGCAGGGCAGGATGTCGAATTTGCTTTTTGGCGCAAAATCCGGGGACGTGTTTGGCGTGCAGGGTCCTTATGGCATGTTTAAGATGTCGGAAGATGAGAAGGTGGTATTTTTTGCGGGTGGTGTGGGGATTACTCCGTTTAGATCAATGATCAGGAATGCATTGCGTGTTGAATCGCAAAAGCGATTGACTTTGTTTTATTCGGGCAGGACGCGGAATGACTTATTGTATAATACAGAGTTTGTATCGCTTGCGAATGAGTATGATAATTTTACTTATGTGCCGATACTAACCCGTGAAGATCCGCCGGAATGGAAAGGTGAGAAGGGGCGTTTGAGCCGGGATATGGTTGGTAAGTATGTTGAAGATTTTGACGCGGGTTATTTGATGTGCGGTCCGGTTGAGATGATGGATCATGTAAAAGAAATTTTGGAGCAAAACGGAGTGGATGTTAAAATCCGGTTGCGCGCGGAGAGATACTGATTTATAATTAGCAATTAGCAATTGTACTAAGTTACGAGATTAAATTGCTATTTGCTAATTTCTAATTTCTAAGTTTGTGTATTTATGAAGGGAATTTCATTATCAGCAGCTTTTATAGCTATTGTATCATTAGCGCTATTTGGCGCGGGTTGTAATCCGTTTCAATCGGCACAGGAAAAGGCCGAGGAAAAAGCGGCCGAAAAGATGACGGAAAAAATGTTGGAATCCATGGGCGGCGAAAATGTTGACGTAGATGTTAGCGACGGCGGAGACGCGGCTACCGTTAAGATAGATAATGAGGATGGTTCGGGAGAGATGATGTTTGGGGATGAGGTGGAACTTCCGGATGATTTATCGGACAGTGTATTGATTTATGATGACGCCACACCCATGAGTGTGATCCGTAATTTGGGGGGTAATCGAGGCGCGATGATAACTCTGAAGACAGATGCTTCGATCGATGATGCTGCGGATTGGTACGCAGAGCAGTATAAGGATGCGGGTTGGGAGCAGGAGCAGACAGTGTCATTAAATGATACCAAGATGCTGGGCTTTACTAAAGATGGAGAGGAGGTTTTGGTGACTTTTGGACCGGATGAAAAGGATGGCGACACAATGATTTCCATAAATTGGTCGGTGGATAATTAGGTTGTCGGTTATTCATAAAAATTAAAAAACCCGTCTAAAAAATATACAAGGCGGGTTTTTATCACTTCCGGGTGAGATATTTCCAAAGCGTGATATCGCCGGATTTGAAGCGCAGGATGACAGCATCCGCTCTGAGGCGCGTGCTCTTGCAGTGCCGGCATTTTTTTCGAGTGTGCCGATATTCTTTGCAGAAAGGGCAGGTCATTTCGGGGCGTGTGATTCTTTTGTGAAGAATATGTAATTTATCGGTGCGGACCCGGCCTCCTTTTTGCAAATAGCCTTTGGTGTCGCAGGTAGGGCAAGGATATCCGGCGGTGGGGTCGTCGTGAACACCGGTTCCTCCGGCGGGAGCGTGATTGTAGATATATTGTGCACCACCACAGGTTGGGCAGAGTACGGTAAAAGGGACGGGCATGTTTCCTCCTTTATGATTTGAAGTTGATTGTTGCAGAAACCATGGAGAGTGTCAAGAATTACGTGATGTGTTTAAATCTGCGGCACGCAAAAACTGCCTTTCGGCAGTTTGTGGTGGGCGTGCCTGGATTTGAACCAGGGACCTTTACATTATCAGTGTAACGCTCTAACCAACTGAGCTACACGCCCATATGCAATTGTGGGCATTATATTAACGCATATTAAAAATCTTGACAAGACACTTGCATGATTTAACATTTTTGGCTATGATACCCACGCTTTTAACACCTGCCGAGATAGCTCAGTGGTAGAGCGAAGGACTGAAAATCCTTGCGTCGCCAGTTCGATCCTGGCTCTCGGCACCATAAGAACCTCCTCGACGGGGGTTTTTTATTTTTGATTTTATTAGGAGATTCGATTCCCTAAAAGCAAAAACCGACTAAAGAGTCGGTTGATGCATGGTCGAGTTGAGCTCGATGGAGCGGGCAACGGGAATCGAACCCGTCTCTACAGCTTGGAAGGCTGTCATAATAAACCACTATACGATGCCCGCTTGTAAAGATTGCATTAAGATTACATATATTTTGCCGACAAGTCAACCTGATCACTCGACAAAAAACCCGCCTTGCAGTATAGTGCACATCACAAAAGCTGCGGGCCATGGCGCAGTTTCCGCCATAGGCGGATCAGCCTCTGGCTGAGGCTAGCGCGTTACTTCAAAAATAAACGTAAAATTAACTATCGGGCCATGGCGCAGTTGGCTAGCGCGCCTGCTTTGGGAGCAGGAGGCCGTGGGTTCAAGTCCCACTGGCCCGACCATGTGAAACCTGCTCCAAAGCGGGTTTTTGCTTTGGACTTGAACGGGGAGAGCGCCGAGAACCGGGAGGTTCTTGATTGCGGAGGGAGGAGGTTGAGTTTATCGAAACCGACGTGGGAACCGCAGGGTTCCCAGGAGCGCAAGCGACGTGAAAGTCCCACTGGCCCGACCATGAAAGATCCTTGTTAAGGGTCTTTTTGATATACTGATGAATATGTATTTTGTTTACTTTATTAAAAGCGCAAGTAATTCTAAAATATATTGCGGTAGTACCGATAAAGATTCAATAATCAGATTAGCCGAACATAATCGGCATTCTAACCAATGGACAAAAAGCAATGGTCCCTTTGAGCTGGTTTATTACGAAAAATATTTATGCAAGCACGATGCCATAAATCGTGAAAAAGTTTACAAAACCGGTTTTGGTCGCTTAGTTCGTGATGCTATTATACAGGCAGTTTCCGCCAAAGGCGGATTCCGCAATTCTGCGGAGGGTTAGCGTTTGTCCGCCTTTGGCGGACGCCTGCTTTGAGAGCAGGAGGCTCAGCCATAGGCTGACGCAGCGTGACTGGCCCGACCACGAAAAACCGCTTAAATTAATGGCGGTTTTTTATGCGCGTCGCGCGATTGAGCATCCTTGACCTTACACCTATCCGGTTAAGCGTGTTAAAACGCGATAAACGCGGTGAATTAGACTGCTAAAATGATGAAGCTGTGCTAAACATGGTTTTATTACAAAAATTCAGAATATATATTATAATAACTTGTAGCGCTGAATTGCGTTTTGTTCTTTAAGAGAGGGGATAGCATGACCAGAGTGAGAAAGGGAGATGATGAGCTGAAGTTCAACTTGGCTGATAGCTTTATGTTTCGCATTGCCGGAGTTGTTGATGAAGTTGTTCTTTGCGGGCATATCGCAGACCTGCTTAAGCAAGCAAAAGATATTTTTACCCTTACTTCGGTTTCCGAAGAAACTTATGCTTTGCTTGATGAAGCGCATAAAGCCACCGAGGCTTCGTTTAACGGTGAATTTCGCGGTGATTTGTT
>WJLP01000098.1 GCA_014728435.1 Candidatus Uhrbacteria bacterium | reverse complement strand
TTTTTGCCAATAGGTATAGTACTGACCAAATCAACCGGGGCACGTAGCTCAGTGGTAGAGCAGGCGTCTTATACACGCTTGGTCGCAGGTTCAATCCCTGCCGTGCCCACCAGATAAAAAGCTCGTAAAATACGAGCTTTTGAAATTCCTTATACCAAGAAACAATAATCATGCCGGCAAGCTTATAATAAAGGTTTAGTGAGTTGTTTGTAATTGGGTCGGACATTTTTACATGTTGCCCAGCTCCAGCGGATATGCGGATTACCTTCTTTTGCTTTTGCGACAAAATCACGTGCGAGTTTGTCGCTTGCATAGCCGCTGCCAATGTTTTCATTAAGTTCGTAAATTATTTTACGGACATGCGCGTCGCGGATGGATTTGGCTATGATGCTGGCCGCGCCAACGTGGCGGTGGCGGCTGTCGGCTTTGTTTTCAGCTTTCAGTGAATTGATATCAGGCCATTTTGAAAGGTGGCTTAGTAAACGGCGGAATTTTGTTAAATTCCGTACCGGCGAGTCGAGCATTACTTCGGCCGGTGAGTCGGGGAATTCGGCTAAAAATTCTCGGATCAAATTGGACATGTATTTGCTTTCCAGGCCGTTTAGAGTAATGCCGCGATTTGTGACGGCCGTGTCGATTTCCGGAGGTTGGATGATGGCGACTCTATGCCAGCATCTGTCTCGAAGAGCGTCGGCAAGCTGATCTCGGCGTTTGGCGGGTATGCGCTTGCTGTCTGTGACACCATGTTTGGCGCACCAGCGTTTGTCGCGAGCCGTTAATACGCAGGCGGCTATAACCATGGGTCCGATTACAGGGCCGCGCCCGGCTTCGTCGATGCCGATGAAGCGGTACTCGTCCAAAAGAGGAGCACGCCTGGCTCTGCGGATGCCGGGGTATTTGGGCATAAGCTACTAGCGGATAGCTGTTAGCTGTTAGCTGATTATTGTTGTTTGCGGGTTTTTATGAGGACGCCAATCAGTGCGCCGGCCAAAAGCAGGGCCAGGCCGCCCAACAGGGCATTGGTCGCGGTAAGGCCGTCGGATGATTGCTTTGGGGATTCAACTCCGTTGACTTGCAGTATGGGTTCTTTATCTTTACTCAAGTCTTGATCATCCTCGTTATTAAGGATGCCGATATCATCAGGTTCTTCGCCGGTCATGTCTTGGTCGGGGGTTGATGTGGGCGCGGGAATGGGCGGAGCCGGCTTGGGGACCATGACCGTAATATCTTCGGATTGAGATTCGCGGCCCATTTCATCACTTGAGCTGATGCGAACATGTATGGTTCCCTCGTCGGCCGGGATCATTATTTCATGGTTGGTGACCAGTTCTTTATCTTCTTCAACTTTGGTGTAATTTTTGGTTGCGCCGTATTCGATTTTCGTGGTCGCTTCGTCGTCGGTTTCCCAGGTTACGCGCAAACCTTGGGCATTGGCCGCGAATTCTATGTCCGTAATTTCCGGACCCAGTAAGAGTTCGGGAGGGATGATGATTTCCGGTGTTTTGATGGGTTGAAAAGGATGGGCCATGATCGGATCGATGATTAATTCCGTGTTTGTGTCATCTTCACCGGAAGCCGCTTCACCGATAGCCTCAAAATCCGGGTCAATTTTTTGGCCGGGATCGACTAAATCACCGGGAGAGGGCAAGGCGGCCGCGGCCGGTGCGGCGGGGCAGAGTAATGCCAGTGCAGCCAATAAAAATAGTGCTTTTTTCATATATTTGGTGGGTTATTAATCTTAATTTTTACTTTAGCATTACTCTGGTATTGAGTGAAGAATATGTCAACCATTACGAATTACGAACTACGAACTTCTCCGCCAGAGGCGGATGCGCTTATGGCGCAGAATTCCGAACACCGAATCGAGCTCAGCTCGACGAACTTGCCCCTACGCTCAAAGAGCTTCACACTACGGTCGCTGAAGGCAACCTTCGTGCGACAGGTCGGGGCACAGGCCGAACTCTGAATTGTTTGGTATAAGATTCCGTAAACAAAAGTTTGGATACTAAGAAAGTGTGATTGGGTTGCTATTTGTTATTTGTGATTGTATAGTTAATATCTATGTCGGGAATTTTAGTTTTTGGTAACGGATGGATTGGTAATAAGTTCATCGAGCGTTACCCGGAGGCCAGAATGTCCACCATCATGATTGAAAAGCTCAGCGATATGGCCGACGTTTTGGATCGCGAAGAGCCGGACGCGGTTATTAATTGCGCGGGTTTAACCGGTTCGCCAAATGTGGATTGGTGCGAAACGCATCAGCATGAAACAATGATGGCAAATACTTGGCTGCCGATAATGATGGCCAATGAATGCCATAAAGCGGGCGTGCATTTTACACATTTGTCGAGTGGTTGCATTTTTTATGGAGAGTCGCCCGACCCGAAAGGTTGGTTGGAATTTGATTATCCGAACCCGGCGGCATATTATTCCAAAACCAAGGCGGCCGCGGATTTAGTTTTGGCGGATTTGCCAAATGTGGCGATTGCCAGATTGAGGATACCCATGGATCCGATGCCGTCTCCGAAAAATTCAATTACCAAGATTACTTCTTATCCAAAAGTGATAGATGTTAAAAATTCAGTTACAGTGGTAGAAGATTTGTTATCAGTGATGAAGCAGTTGGCGGATAAAAGGGCGGAGGGCGCGTTTCATGTTGTGAATCCGGAGCCGCTTGCGTATCGGGATTTGATGGATTGGTATGAGGAGATCGTGGATCCAAATCATTCCAATGATTGGATTAGCGAGGAGGAGATGGTTAAAAGCGGTTTGACGGCGAAGAAGAGGTCAACCAATATTTTGCAAAATACCAGGCTGGCGGAATATGGAATTCATATGAGGCCAACTGAAGAGGCGATGAAAGATGTGCTTAAACAGTACGCAGAGAATCTTAATAGAGAAAAAAGTCGCAATCCGCAATCGTAGTTCTTGGCCGCGACGATTAAAAAAATACCCGCTTGAGTGGCGGGTGGTAGAGATGGGAGCGAAAAATTTGGTTTTATTGATCGGTTTGCGAGCGCAGATATTCGATGCCTTGCTCGGTGGCCAGCTCACAGTAGCCGTGGTGATCGAGTAGTCCGCGGAGCAATTGGTCTGTGAATTCGTCGGATTGCCTTGCTAGACGAATCAAGCGCCGAGTGGTTTCTTGGCCGCGTCTGTGTTGCAAAAGATTGAATTCGCGGACAAATGGGGGTATTGCGGGCGCAATGCTCATGATTCGCTCCTTTTGTATTTGTTTTGCAATTGGGCAAGCTGTTCGGGTTTGTGTTTGTTGAGGAAGTTTTCCAGGAAGCGCAAGATGGAATCCGCGCCTGAAAAGTCGAAAAAAGCTTGAGCGGTTTGGGATTCGGGCAAGCCGCTACCCGAGGCGATGTGAAAGGCTAAGCAATGTTTGACCGCGTTTTTGCCGTGCGTTTTTTTCAGATCTTGAACGAATTCCGAGAATAGTTCCAGATACAGCAAGTCCAGGTCATCGGTTTCATCCATGGCGGATTTAAAAAGTTGTTCGCAATATAATTCCATGGCTCGCTGATACTTGTATGGCTGCAAAACGCCTCCTTTTTAACTATTCCAGTTTATTTTCCTCTTGGCAAGTGAAGGTGCTGTGGAAGTTTGATATTAGCTTAAAATGGCGAGCTCGTCAAGCCTTGCGCTTAGCCGGAAATAACAGTATTCTTTTGCTTATGGC
>WJLP01000097.1 GCA_014728435.1 Candidatus Uhrbacteria bacterium | reverse complement strand
TAACAAGAAACGGATTCATCTTGGCAAGCAAATGCATGGAATGACTCCGTATGAAAGATTTAATCAATACCTTAGAAATCGCGACAGTCAGTTAAAAAGAGTCACCCTTGAAGGTTAACTGCACACAACCTTGACATTTTTAGCAAATTAAGCCACTCTGGATGCAGGACATTGGCAAGGAAGGAATTGGTCATGAAAAACGCCCTCTGGATTGTCGGCTTAAGCGCTTTGTTTGCTGTCGTGCTCTTCGTTGGGGGAGCGCACGGTATTAAGTGGCATCTAGAAGAAGAGGAATTCAGCAAGCATATGGAGGAGGAGGCTAAGAACGCTCTTACAGAGGCCGCAGAAGATCTCAGCTTTCTACCTCCCGATGGAGTAACTATCAAAAAAGGCAAAGAAGTTGAGGGTATGTGCTACATGGATCGCGATGCTGCGTGTTCCGCTGCAATGAAACTGGTGCCAAAGGAACCATGCGCCAGCAAAATCCAATTGGTGGATTCTTTGCCGCTATCATGTGATTGTTCGGGTTATTCAGGATGCGACGAGAAATATCCCTGGAGTTGTGAAGTCAAATGGGCTTTTATGTGCGATGTCAACGCTGAGTGTGCAAAACACTCAGATTGCCCCGGAAAAGGCTGGCTTTGCCGCGAGCGCCGCTGTGTTCAATATGAATAAAGTAATACATGATAGCATCCTCATCATCTTCGTTATCGGCCACACCTACGAAGATAATACTTAGCACCAATTTGGTGCTTTTTTGTATTTAAAAAACCCCGCCTTTATTCAGCGGGATTGAGCAAAGCATTCATGGCACGGCGCCATTGTTTACCTCGAGTCCAAAACGCGATAGGCGAGCCATGGTAAAAGTACGGCCCCAAATGGAACATGGCCGCAACGAGCGGGTCTGTTTTCATCTCCGAATCGCATACAATGCTCGTGGCGATCGAATTTTTAGCAGCCTCCATGGCCAAAAGGAAACCATACGGAACAGGCATACGCATCTCCTCATAGCTTGGTACATAAGGCGCGTAATCCGGAGATGCGTCCAGGTAGAGTGATGTAAGCACAACATCCAGCTTTTGCGAGCGGATTTGCTCAACCGCATCAGCAAAACGCCCTGCCAAAATCAACTTATCAGCACTATCGAATAAATCTTGCTTGGCATCATCGCGGACAACCATATCCGGGTCAACAACCAAGATATTTATTTCACCTTTACCTTCAACTTCGTACACCCCATCCATAACTTCGACAAAGAATGATTTGTTCTTTACCTTAAAGATAACTTCCAGCATCTTGCCTAGAAATTTTTCCGCCGGTATCGCGAACACATTCTCGGGCAGATCATGCATGAGATATTTACTGCGAAAAAGCATGGCAAATCTTGTATCCGGGTCATACATGTGAGGCAGAGTTCCATCATCTTCACAGATAACCAACTCCGCCTTTTTAAAAGTCGTAAAAATCAATCCATCGCAATTTTCCTCAAGAGCCTCTTGTATCATCTGAGCAAGTTTCGTATCTTGGACCTCTATGTGAATGTACATCCCTACCTCCGTTGTTGTGATTTAAGCGCAATTCAACTATAAAGTCAACCATAATAGTCTTTATCAACTCAATTACAATGGATTTATCCCCATTGCAACTGTTCTACTTTTGTTCTACTATGCCAATAGCAAATAATCAATAGCAAATAGCAAGAGCGACTAATTATACTATGTCTTTATTTAACTCTTGCCAGTTGCTATTTGCAATTTGTGATTAAGTTCAGGTCTTGATTTTTATGCCATTTAAGGCTATTATGAATCATCCCCAATCGAGAGGTTGTTGGGTTGCGTCAACTTTTAGACGCTGATTTTACGTTCCTTACGAATTACGAATCTGCGCGAATTACGAATCTGTTCGCTCAGCTACCATTTTATCCTTCAGGATAAAATGTAAACCATTCGTAATTCGCGCAGATTCGTAATTCGTACTGAATATGAAAAACTCTATAACAATCAAAGGTGCCCGCGAGCACAACCTCCAAAATATCGACTTGGAGATTCCTCGCAACAAGATGGTCGTCTTCACTGGGCTTTCCGGATCCGGCAAGTCGTCTTTGGCTTTTGATACTATTTTTGCCGAGGGTCAGCGCCGCTACGTCGAGTCACTCTCTGCTTATGCGCGCCAATTCTTGGGCCAGCTAAAAAAACCTGATGTGGACGAAATCGAGGGCTTATCTCCCGCAATCTCCATCGATCAAAAAGCACATAGTGCCAACCCGCGCTCAACCGTCGCTACTATCACCGAGATCTACGACTATCTACGTGTGGTTTACGCTCGCATCGGCAAACCGCATTGTCCAATCGGCGGCGAGCCCATCCGCAAGATGACTGTCGACGAAATCGCTGATGTAATTTTGAATACAACAATCGAGATTCACACTAAGCCCGAAAAAATCAAATCCCGCAAAACAGCATCCAGCAACAACGAGATTCTCATCCTTGCACCAGTCGTCCGCGGACGCAAAGGCGAATACTATCAACTTTTACAACAAGCTTACGAATCCGGCTTCGCAGAAGTCCGCGTGAACGGCAAAATCTATCCGCTCCGCAACCGTGTTCCACTCGCTCGCTACAAACGTCACAATATCGAACTCATTGTCGACCGCATCCCGCTCGCCTGGCCAATCGAGAACAATCAACCTCTCCGCACGCGCCTGGTCGAAGCCATCGAAATAGCCCTCGACCGCGCCGACGACACAGTCATCGCCGTCTTAGACGACGGCACTGAAAAACTCATGTCCGCGCGCTTTGCCTGCCCTGAGCACGACTTTGCCTTCCCGGAGATAGAACCGCGCTTATTCTCGTTTAACTCTCCATACGGCGCTTGCGACGCTTGTAATGGCTTGGGCACTACCTGGATTTACTCAGATGAAATCTGCGAAGTTTGTAATGGCGCTCGCTTGCGTAAAGAAGCACTCAACGTCTTTTTAAATAAAAAGAACATTGTAGATGTCACTTCGCTCACAATCGAAGAAGCGTTAAATTTCTTTTTCAATCTCAAACTCAATGAAACCGAATCAGCCATCGCCGAACCCATCATGAAAGAAATCCTGTCAAGGCTCGAATTCATGCAAGATGTGGGACTGCATTACCTCACCTTAAATCGCATCGCGGGATCCTTATCCGGCGGTGAGGCTCAGCGCATCCGCCTAGCATCCCAGATCGGCTCCGGCTTGGTCGGCGCCCTCTATGTCCTCGACGAGCCAACAATCGGCTTGCATCAGCGCGACAATGCTCGCCTTGTCGAAACTTTGGAAAAACTCCGCGACTCGGGCAATTCCATCATCGTTGTCGAACATGACGAAGACACAATTGCCGCCGCCGACTATTTGGTCGACTTTGGCCCCGGAGCCGGTAAACACGGCGGGCATATCGTCGCGCACGGTGAAATGCCTCAAGTCATGCAAGATAAAAACAGCGTCACTTGCGCTTATCTGCGCGGAGATAAAAAAATTCCCAAACCCGCCAAACGGCGCGGTGAACCCAAAAAGTGGCTGGAAATCAAAAAAGCCGCCGCTTTCAATCTTAAAAAAATTGACGTCAAAATCCCACTCAAACGCTTCGTCTGCGTCACCGGTGTGTCAGGTTCGGGCAAGTCCACCCTCATTATCGACATCCTATATCGCGCGCTCGCCAAACAGCTCTACGGCGCGGAAGCAACTCCTGCATCACACGGGTCTATCAAAGGCATGAGCTTTATCGACAAAATAATCGACGTCGATCAGTCGCCGATCGGCCGCACTCCCAGGTCAAACCCCGCTACTTACACGGGAATGTGGACTCCAATCCGCGAACTCTACACCATGACTCCGGACGCGCGCATGCGCGGATACAAGCCCGGCCGCTTCTCATTCAACCGCCCGGGCGGCCGCTGTGAACACTGCGAAGGCAACGGCCAAATCGCTATCGAAATGCACTTTTTGCCGACAGTCTACGTCCCATGCGACATCTGCAAAGGCCGCCGCTTCAATCGCGAGACGCTCGAAGTCAAATACCGCAATAAAAATATCCACGACATCCTCAAGATGAATGTTGAAGAAGCGAACGAATTTTTCCAAGATATTCCACCTGTCCGCGACCGTACACGCATACTCAAAGAAGTCGGTCTTGGCTATATCGAACTCGGCCAGCCCGCCAACACTCTTTCCGGCGGTGAGGCACAACGCGTCAAATTATCATCCGAACTCTCCAAACGTGACACCGGCCACACGGTCTACATCTTAGACGAGCCCACAACCGGCCTGCATTATGAAGATGTCAAACAATTGCTCGAAGTCCTCCATAAACTGGTCGACCGCGGAAACACAGTCATCGTCATCGAACACAATCTCGATGTCATCAAACAAGCCGACTGGATCATCGACCTGGGTCCTGAAGGAGGGGATAGAGGTGGGCAAGTCGTCGCCGAGGGCACTCCAGAGGACGTCGCCGTAGTCAGCGCCAGCTATACGGGGCAGTATTTAAAGCGAGTGTTGAAGAAGTAACTCCATGCCTTTGAACCGGGATTTACCAGGATTTTTCGCACACAATTATCAGGATTATCTTATAAGATTTTAGCCAAGTCTTCAGCAATATAAATAATAATCCCGCCAATCCTGTGGGAAATCTTGGCAATCAAGGTCAAAAAAGACGGAGGAGTCTCCGTCATCATTTCTTATTTCTGGCCTCGAGCAACCTTTGCTTGAGTTCTTCGCGAGTAATGTATTTAACCGGTTCGTCGTCCATGATCAGCCCATCCTCAAACGAGTCCGTGCCGATCTCATCTTTTACAACTTTGCTCTCCAAGTATCTATGCAGGCGCCGCTTGAATTTGTCGCGCGTCGGTTCAAGCAACATATTGATATATGGCTTAAGGTTCGGCTTTTTGCCATGAGCGTCAATTTCATTCATACGATACCGTAATTCCGCGTCTTCCAACGTTTCCCAGGGCCTCATTATCCAGCTCGGCCCTTTCATGGGGCACCTGCCAATACGGCGCAAAACATACAACCTGCGCTCCAAGATATTAGGAAAAATCCGCAATATACCGCGATATCGGTCATCTAACAGCACTTTCTTCCAAAAGCGAAAGCGAAGTCCCGCATCAGATTCTCCATAGGAACCGCCAACCGCCCCGGGTGGTTGCAGTGAAATCCAGCGCAACAGAACCACGCAGGCTTTGTATTCAACCGTGGACGATTGCCGTAACCAGGGATTTGCCGCAAGAAATGTTTGCCAGGCATCCTCAATATCATCCGCGGACGCGACTTTGACCAATGCTTTAATCTTTTCAATGTGCAACCTTGAGCCGTCATCCTCTGTTGCGCGAGCCACTCTCGGCTCAACCGGAGCAACAGAGCCGGGCGGTAAAAACCATTCGCCGGAATTTGGTTCTTCTTCTTGCTCTTCCGTCGGAACAACCGGCGAGTCAGGCAAGGCGGCCTTGGCTGCATTTTCGTTATCTTTCAAGGGGTTAAACAGCCTAAGCGGCTTCAAGGTCCTCGGCAACTCCGTCATTTCGCGGGCCGGCTTCGGCGGTTCCGGCTCACTCGCGGGCGCCATATCAGGTTGAACTTCTTGCGCTTCATTGGTCACGGCTTGGGCGTGCGGCTGTTTCGCGGCCACAACTTTCTTGGGAGCCGGTTTTGGGGGGTTCGGAGAATGAACCACTGGAATCGGCCTGGGTATCGGTGGCTCGTAATCTCGAAGGTTCGCGTTCCAAAGTAAGCCCAACTGTTTTTTTGAAGCCTCTTTGCATTCATGGAGGATGTGCTCGGGAAGCAAAAAAAACAAATACGGCATCTTATTGGCAATGCTTTTTATAACATCTTCATCATAGCCCAAATTGACAAACGTTGTCACGGAAAGCTCCAGCGTCGCCATATTAGCCTGAAACATCCACGCTTGAGTCAGAACGAGGCTATGCGCCGTTTTGGCACTTAGGCCGCAAGTCTTAAGCAGCTGTTCAATGGCGAATATCTGTATATAATCATGCATCCAGTAAATATCCCGCTCTTTAAACTTGGGAGCATGCGCAAGCCAGTGAAACAAATCGCTCATTGACCAGTTTCGTTGATAAAAGTCATTGATCACCAGCAAAGGGCAATCCGGAAAAATATTATTGACCCTTCGGGCCAATTTGGGCACCAACCATTCTTCGGCGCCCAACTCTCTAAGCCTTTCCTCGATTTCGAGTATTCGGTCGTATTTTTCACGGGCATGCATGGCGCCTCCTTTGTCAAAGACCCGGTTACATCCAATCATAACCTCGCATCACAGTCAAAACTGGACTATCTATGCAAGATAAGACATACTAATAATACCTACTTAGCAAACAGTAATTAGCAAATAGTAATTCAACTTAGTTAACCAAGAAATGTTTGCTAATTTCTACTTTCTCTTGACCGCCTTTGGCGATAATTCCTAATTGAAAAAAATGATTCCTAAGAATATCGTCATTCAAGATAACTTCCTTCCCGATGCCCCCGGGGTTTATCTCATGAAAAACGCCCAAGGCGATATTATTTATGTTGGCAAAGCCGTGTCCTTAAAAAAACGAGTCAATTCTTATTTTACCGGCAAACGGGATCCCAAAACTCAAAAACTCGTCGCCGATATCGCGGCAATCGATTACATAGAACAGCCAACAGCTATTGAAGCATTATTCCTCGAGGCCAACCTCATTAAAAAATACAAACCTTATTACAACATTCGCGAAAAAGATGATAAAAGCTACTCTTATCTCGTAATAACAAACGAGGATTTCCCTCGACCGTATGTTTTGCGCGCGACTGATTTGGATGATGACGCGGCCAAAAAATATAAAACGGTTTACGGCCCTTTCACCTCGGCCGGAGCCGTCCGCAATGCGCTTAAAATTTTGCGCAAGGCCATCCCTTGGTCAACTTGCGCGCCAAATCAAAAACGGCCTTGCTTTGATTACTCGCTAAAAAAGTGCCCGGGTGTCTGTACCGGCTTAATCAGCAAACGCGAATACGCCAAGATCATCCGCGATTTGATGGCCGTTTTTGAAGGCCGGCGCCCGGAGCTCGTGAAACGCTATCGCCGCGAGATGAATAAGGCCGCCAAAGAACAAAAGTTTGAGCTCGCGGCCAAACTCCGTAATCGTTTATTTGCACTTGAACATATCCAAGAC
>WJLP01000096.1 GCA_014728435.1 Candidatus Uhrbacteria bacterium | reverse complement strand
CGGGCAACAAAAGCGCAAACGGCAAACCGATGACCAGCGAGCCCAACACTACACCTGTAGCGACCAGCCCATCTTCATAGCGCTGAACAAAAGTGCCAAAATATTTACTTTGTACATATTGCCGGGCCTTTTCTTCCAAGGACTTATGTACAATCATCTCGGGTTTTGGTTTCCGTGCAAGGGGCAGACTTCTCATCTTTTTCATGAGAACCTCATTTTTAGGGTGCTGACCAAAGTTAAGCAGAAAAAAATAGACCAGTCAATCATTATACTAAAAAAAGACCCTCCATTTAGGAAGGCACAGAATTATTGTCAGTCTACTGACCAAGAAGAATCTGTTGGAGCTAGGTTCACCTCACCATCTTCAAACATCTCTTGAGGAGGGTTGAGGCAACCCGAGCCGGAAAAAATCAAGGTGTACGTTCCAGGCTTGATACCTGGAGGAAAAGCAGCCAATGAGAGTGTGACGGCCAACCCCTTACCGGATGCTTCGATTCTCATGATTCTGGCTCTTAGCGTATCGTTACAAGCAAGACTTGCGCCCTTTTCGGGGTTGTGGTGACAAAGCTGGAAGTGAAAAATTTCACCTTCCTCGATTTCTTCCAGAGCCTCAATGAACAGCTCCTTAGGATCATCCGACTCATGAACGAACCAAATTTCCGAATATAGTTCTGACCATTTCATCGTCTCATCCTCCTTCTAGAAACGAGATTGGATTTGAGTAAACTTGGCGTTTGCGTCGGCCAAGCATTCTTCTGGACTTTTACCTAATCTTGCCGAGTCCCAGTATGCTTCGCTGTCGTATGTTTGATCTTCCAGTTCCTTTACCGCATTCCAGCTCCGATTGTGAATAATGAAGCGTCGCACCGTGGAATCAACCCACGCCTGCGCTGCTGCTTTGGATGATCTGGCAATGCAGAGGAATTCTGTTTCGATAAACTTACGTCCATCTAGAGTAAGTTTACCGAGTGGTGTTTTTGCAGAACCAACTACAAGTCGAGTCCTGCCTGGCGGCAAACGGAATTGTGGGAAGTGACCTTTTTCCGCGTGCCACAAGTTGTCAGCTCTTACCTCAATGATAGAACCCTTTGGCTCTTCGTTGAAATAGACCTGAATGACAAAGTCGTGTTGATAGCCAATTACTACTAAACCTACGTATGCGGTAAACATGTTCCACCTCATGATGGTTTGAATTGAAAGTGCAGAATACGTCAATCTAGCAAAAATATATCTATTTGTCAACCCTCGATAGCTTATAGTAGATAGCTGATCGCAAATAGCAAAAAAGTTGATTTTTGACTAAAATAACAAAAGAATCTACATTTGTAGTTTGATATTTACTATTTGAAATTTAGTTACGGGCAGGTGCCGGCTAAGCCGACTTTTTTACAGAGTTGTTGCTGAGAAAAGATGATGTAGCTAAAAATACCGGAGAGTACATCTTGGCGTGGCATGGATACGGAGAGTTTTTGAGTCGTGCCCTCGTAGGTTCCTTCGGAGCCGAGGACGATGTCGCCCGGGTAATCGAGCTGGTTGCCGCCTACGTCGTACATGGTGATTTGCAGATCTTTAACCGAGCAGTTAAACGGACGTAAACGCAAGCGATAGGATTTGTTTACGTCGAGTGGTGCAATATCCATGGGGGACGGCGTAAAAGGCCAGATTGTGTAATTTTCGTCGCTGGGCCAAGTGACACTGCCGCCGGAGAATTCCCATTCTGCATATGCGGCTTCTATTTCCGGTGTTTCCATGCCGCAATCATCCCCGGCTGTCCAGGTGACACTTACTTTGGCGGCATTGGATGCTTCAGAAATATCATCCGGATTGAAGAGATCTACAAAAGCCAGTTCTTCTTCGGGAAGGTAGGATATGCGTTTGACTCCGGTTTGCTCCAAGCCTGTTGTTGATTCCCAACTCGTGCCTCCGGGATAGGTATTGGAAGCGTTGCCCATATCGGCCAAAGTGCGGCTGTCTTTACGAATACCAAAGAGCTGGAGCTCGATACCTGAATTTGCCAAATAATAAGCCGCCACCGCGTCATCCATTGTGCGCGATTGCCTGGCGCCTTGCATGACGACGATCCCGACACCGATCGCGGTAATCAAAATCGCGGACGTCAAAATCAAAGCCAGAGCAACTATGTTGCCCGATAGGAACTTGGAACCCTCTTTCGCTGAAGCTTCGGTGGGCAGGCTTGGAACTTGGAACTTGGATTTTTTTGAATCAATGTTCCGTGTTCTATGTTCTGAGTTCTTTGAGTTATCGGACATATACACGGGATGAAATGCTGGTTTGCGCGATTTGGCTGTAGCTTTCGCGCGGGTTATTGGCATTTAACGTTAAAGCGAGATTAACTGTTATGAAAGGTTGTTGGTTGTTGGGGTAATCGGCGGGTACGCCGGCCAGTTCAAACGGAGAGACGGTTGGCGAAATGTAAACGTCAAAATTATCCACGTTAACACCTTTGGCGGTAAGAGGTGCCCAAGTTGCTCCGCTATCGACCGTGACCAGCAGGCAAGATACGGACGGTTCATCGGCGCAAAGCGCGTCGCCGGGCGCGGATTTGCTGATTTCAACATAATCGCCGCTTTCTTTGATAAGACGCAAACTGGATGTGGGCGATGCAATGGAGATTGAGTAGTCAACCTCAGAGTTGCGGGCGGCGCGCGCTATGTATTCCAGCACAAAACGCGTATCCTGCTGAACCGTGGCCGCGTTGGCGGTTTTATTGGATAGCCGGATAAACTGGATGTATGTCTGGCCAAGGATCAGCAATGCAAAGCTAAACAAGAGCATCACCACGAGCAGCTCGGCCAGAGAGTAACCCGGTTTAAAAGTTGAATGTCTTTTGGTGACAAGCTTTTGATTTTGGACTTTCGACTTTAAGCTTTTTAAGTTATCTCCAGTCATACAGATCGGTGTAAATGGTTAAGCTATCGGAGCGGCCTTTGCGGGTCCAGGCAACATCGGCTTTGGCGCGGACTCCGATTTGTTCGGTATAAGCGCCTCCCCCGCAAGCACAGCCGGCCGGCACTTGCGTATCGGAACGGTCGGCCGGATCGGCGCAGATGGGTGAAAATGTGATTAGACGCGAGAATCTGGTACTGCTCCCCGATTGGTTGGTAAACATACCGTTAGCTTGGCGGTTGACCGCGCCGTTTGCGATGTCGTCAACCGTAAAGTCGAAGGCCGGCACGCCGGTTCCGTCCCAATCGGGTACGGCAGTGCAATCCGCGCCAGTGTCAGTGCCCAAACCGTCGTCGAAAGCGAAGTTGGCCAGATAATTGGAATCGCGTACGTTTTGGGTCAGCTCCAGCATTTCGCGGGCCAAATTCATGGCAATGATATGGTCGTAATCCTGCTCTTGCAGTTGGACGTTGGAGAAGATGAGTGTAACCGCGCCGTAGAGGCCGACAGAGATAATAAAAAACACGACCAGCATTTCCATGATGGTTTGGCCGGGCGCTAAATGCATCTTCATAAGATGGATACTCGGCCGGTTATGCGGTTGACCTCTATTTCCATAGTCTGATTGGAAACCGTGTGCCTAAGGCGGAATCTCATAAGCGTGGGTTCGGGAGGGACTGTGGTGTCGTACATTCTAACAACTCCATTTTGGCGCATGAAAGAAATGTCTGCAAATGTGACGCTCGTGGAGGTGCCGGAAATGATTTGATCGAGCACTACATCGGTTGAGCCGAGCGGCAAGATACTGCGCGACTCAAAGAGTTCGGCCGCATCGGTGTAGCGGTAATCCACGGCGGCCGACGGGTTTATGTCCGCAAACATGACATAAGTGGAAGTGCCGGACTCCAAGCGCACCCCGTAGGCGGCCGGGATATCATCCTCGCAAGGGTTGCCGCCGCACGCCGATTCATCGATTTCACAGACGGCCTTATCAGGGCCTCCCGTATCGCAAGTTTTAAGATTTTTTGCGGCAAGCGCCCGTGATTGCATGGCACGGATGTCGCCCACGAGCTGGCGGGCGGCAGTTCTAAGTTCATCGCCGCGCCTGGCGCTTCTAAGTTCAAAGACGGTTACAGTGGCAAGCAAAATAACGATTGATACGCCGATCAACATTTCTATGATTGTGAATCCTGATGATTTACGAGACTGCATGAGATATCCAGGCAAGGACGCTGGGCCCCCACCAGATTGCGGCAAAAGCGCCGGTTATTAACGCGGGCGCAAAGGGTATGCGGGCGCCGGCTTTGATTTTACGGGTAAAAAGCAGGATTAGCGCGGCACTGCCGCCAAAAATGTAGGCAAAATAAACAGCAATACCCACAAGAGGCCAGCCCAAGACCGCGCCCAATACGGCCGCGAGCCAGATGTCGCCGGCTCCCACCCAGCGCTTGGCCGAAACAATGTATTGAAACAAGAAAAACATGGTCGCCAAGGCAAATCCAACAGCATGCGACCAAAGCACCTGCAAAGAGGGCATGCCGGTTGAGCTTTGCAAAACCATGTGCCAAAGCGAAAATACTATGCCCGTGCCGACCATGAGTTCCAGCGGCAGTTCCATCCAGCGCAGATCCATAACAACAAAGACAAGCAGTCCGACCATGAAGAAGAACTCAAAACCCGCCCAGAGCCATTCTCCGTCGGGAAGGTGACGAGTTACGGCAACAACTGCGAGAATTGCGGCTGTAAGCTCGATGACCGGATACTGGATATGGATAGGTTTGCCGCACATGGCGCATTTGCCACGTTGGATCAGCCAAGACAGAACAGGCACCAGATGGCGCGGATGGAGTTTGGATTTGCAATTAGGGCATTTGGAACGGCCGGTAATGCCGGAATTTTCATGCGTACGGATGGCGACCACGTTGATAAAAGAGCCAAAAAATGAGCCAACGACGGCCGCGGATATTAAGATTGAAAAAATTTCGAAAAACTGCATAATTAATTCAAAATTCAAAAACCAAAAATCAAAATCTACGATACCTTACGGTATTAAATATATAAATATCATCTCGAAGAGATTCCGTCATTTTGCATTTTGAATTATGCATTTTGCATTTTGTTCTTATTTTATCTCATCCAGTTGATCGACTCCGATTGAGTGCGCGTAATAAGTACCGGGCGGCCCGTAGGCGGTTTCTCGTTCAGTGCTGAACATGAGGCTGTATCCGGATTGATTGCCGCGGTAGGCATAGTATTCATCTCCGGTTGGACCTGTGGGAATTTGGTCTAAAAAGATGGGCTTGGTTGGGTCGTCTGCCGTGGTAAAGCCGTTACCGCCCAGACGTTCGGCACCGCCGGGCTGGCCGAGGAAAATACCGTCTGTTGTTGGATAAGTGGCTTTTTGCAGGTAGTACTGGCCGATGGCCGCGCGCAGTACGCTGATATCGGATACGCGCTTGGCATCGCGGGACATGGCGCGCTGAACACCCAGGGCATAGACAAAAATAGCGATTACTATTCCGATAACCAATACTCCGATTAAAAGTTCGGGAATTGTTATTCCTTTTAACAATTTTTGACGATTGATCATATAGAGATATTATAACATGTAATAACTCCTCCTTCTATTCCTCCTCTTGATTTATGAGGGGGACGATGAGCGATAGCGAGTCCGGTGGAGTAGATACAAAAAATCCCCAGTCGAGCTGAGCTCGATCGGGGATTTTAGTTGTTTTGTCAAATCTATTGGATAATACCGGTTTGGACGGCTGTGTGCGCACCGGCTCCCAGACCCTGTACTTCGCCTTCGGTGAAGAAATATAGCTCGAAATCTTCGATCGTCGGAACAGCGGGTGAAGCGTCTATTGCGTAATCGCAATTCGTATTAGTACCGTCACATAAAGTACCACTACCTCCGTATTCCGGGTCTAATACTTGGCTCAAATTAATGAAATTATTAGTCACATCGTTACCACCCGTTACACAGTCATTGTCACAGATTTTTACATCACTGATTGCTACGTCGGTATTCGCTGTAAAAGTAGAATTACATGAGCTATTACAAATATAATTACCTTCGGTTTCTGCCGCGGCGAAGGCGGCAACAACGGCGCGCATGTCGGCGACGCGTTTGGAGTCGCGGGCTTTTTCTTGCGCGCTACCAAAAGCGACGACAGCAAGCGTGGCCAAGATGCCGATGATGGCAATAACCACCAAGAGTTCGATTAGAGTAAAACCTTTCTTGTTTTTCATAAGCATGGGATCATTTTTTATGTACGCGCATATTGTACAAAGTACAACCTACAACATACAAAGTTAAAGAAAAAATATTTATTAGCTGTGTATAAGTATAGCACATTTAATAACCGATTACCAAAATTTAATTACCGAAATAATCAAGACGTACGGCGGGTATCGCTTAGCATATTCTTAAATAAAGAATGCCGGACCAATTTTAAGCTTCATGTTCAAAATCACAAACCAATGATTGGTGATTGATGATTGGTTATTGGTTATTACAAAAGTTCTGCTTTTGCCTAGATACCTCCGGAGATGCGGTAGAGAGGGAGCATGATGGCCGAGACCATAAGCCCCACGCCAACACCGAGCACGACCATGACGATCGGTTCGATGAGGGTTAGTAAGGTTGCCGAGGCGTTATCCACACTGCGGGAGTAAAATTCGCTGACGCGTTTTAGCACATCCGTAAGCTGACCCGTATCTTCACCCACGGAAATCATTTGCACGGCCATTTGCGGTACAAACTTGCGGTTGGTCATGACGGATGTAATGGATTCACCATCGTTTACGGCTTGGATGGTTTGCAAAATCATACGCTTCCAGACTTCATTGCCGATAACGGATGCCGCAACTTCCAGACCTTGGACAAGCGTTTGCCCGCCTTTCATAAGCGTATGCATGGATTGGCAAAAACGGACTATATAGATATCGCGGAGCAGACCGCCGAAAATCGGTATTTTGAGCTTGAGCTTATCAAAAGTATAACGGCCTTCGGAGGTTCTGACCCAAGCGTAGAAAAATCCTCCAAGAGCGATAAGGCCGATGAGAATAACCCACCAGAAGTTGACCAGTATGTCGGAGGTGCCGATTAGAATGCGGGTTGACAACGGCAATTCGGCACCGGCGTCGATGATGACTTGGGTAAGTTTGGGAACCACATACACCATCATGATAAAGCCGGCAATAAACATGCCCGTAATAATGAAGGCCGGGTACATAAGGGCACCGCGCAGTTTGGCTTTCATGTCATAATCTTTTTCCTGCTGGTCGGCCAGATAATTCATAACTTCGGAGAGTTGACCCGTGGTTTCACCGGAGCGGATCATATTGGTAAAAAAGCCGGAAAAAACTTGGGGATAGCGTTCGAGCGCGTCGGAAAGTTTGGCGCCGCCTTCGATTTCATTGGCAATGTCGGCCATGATTGATTTGAGGCGAGGATTTTTGGTTTGATGGACTATGTTGCGGACAGCGTCCACAAGTGGCACGGAGGCCGATACCATAACCGATAGCATGCGAATGGTGGCGACCAATTCTTTGGGCTTAACCGTGTTTAGATACTTCATGATGGAAGCTGTGCCGGCTTCCACGCCCGCGTAAGTGTCGATGGATAAAACTTCGTATTGGCGGTCTTCCAAGGCCTCTGCCGCGCTGTCGCTGTCGGATGCTTCAACAATACCGGATTGTATCCGGCCGTCGGGTAAACGTACTTGATAACGGAAAGAAGGCATAATTAACCGAGAATGGTTTGGATTTTACCGACAACATCTTTGGGCAAAGCGTGCGCCTTGATGAGATAGCCGGCGGCACCCAGGCTTGCGGCGCGGTCCACATCCTCTTTATTGCCCAGATTGGTTATTACCAGTACGGGTATGGGCTGTAAAGCCGGCCTGGATTTCAGTGTTTCCAGGACTTCAAAACCATCCATGTGGGGCAATAAGATATCCAGGAGAATTAATGACGGATGTTCGCGTTCAATGAGTTTTAAGCCCTCCTCGCCGTTTTGAGCCAGCGCAACGTCATACCCCGCTTGATCCAAAGCTTTGGTATAAATTTGCGCCAAAAACGCGTCATCTTCGATAAAAACTATTTTAACCTTTTCCATAATGTTTTAATGATACTCCAGCGATTATTGGCCGGTTTTCTTTTTATTTGACTCTGCCGGCTCAGCTTTATCGAGAGCGTGCGGTTCTTTTGGCTGACCGTTTTCATCCAAATCCTCGCTTTCGGAAGTTTCTTGGGCCAAGCGCTTTACCTCTTCCACGGTTGTTACTCCTTCAACCGCTTTTAACACCAAATCTTCATAGAGCGTTATCATCCCCTGCTTTTCGAATTCAGCCTTAAAGACTTTGCGGCTAAAGCCTTTTTCAATTGATTTTTTAGCGGCATCGTTGAACTGGAAGACCTCGGCAACCGCGGTGCGCCCGCTATAACCGATATCTCCGCATTTGGGACAGCCCTTTCCGTGATAGAAAGTGATTTTTTTATTGAGATCGATATCGGTGAGATATTTTTTGGGAATACCTTTTAACACCTGCATGATTTCATCGCGCGTTTCATCGGTAATTTCTTCTTCTTCTTTGCAATGCGGGCAGATTTTACGAGCCAAACGCTGTGCTACACCGATATTCATGGTGGCCGCAAGCAAAAAAGGTTCAACGCCCATGTCGAGCAGACGGGGTACGAGGCCATAGACATCATTGGTGTGCAGAGTTGAAAAAATGAGGTGGCCGGTGAGAGAAGCATGGATAGCCAGCTCGGCGGTTTCACGGTCGCGGATTTCGCCGACCATGATGACGTTCGGGTCTTGGCGCAGAAGTGACCTTAGGCCGGTGGCGAATGTGTAGTTGATTTCGGGGCGGACTTGGGACTGATTCACGCCTTCGATGTAGTATTCAACGGGATCTTCCAAGGTGGAGATGTTGACGCCGTCGGAGTTTAGTACGTTTAAGCCGGAAAATAAAGTGGTGGATTTACCGGAACCGGTGGGGCCGGTGATAAGAAAAAGGCCGTGCGGTTTTTTAAGCTCTTCTTTCATGATCTCAATGTATTGCTTACGGAAACCCAATTGCTCGAAAGTGGGAGCGCCGGCCGTTGTATCCAAAATACGCATTACAACCTTTTCATGATCAACGACCGGAAGCGTGCTGATGCGGAAGTCGATTTTTTTATTGTTGATTTCCTGGGTAATGCGCCCGTCTTGCGGTATGCGCGTTTCATCGATTTTAAGATTAGCCAAAACTTTGACGCGTGAAACAAGCGCTGGATGCACGTAAACAGGCAGAGTGAGAGATGTGCGCAAAACTCCGTCGATGCGGTAGCGAATTCTGGATTCATTGCCAACGGGTTCGATGTGGATGTCGGATGCCCCGCCCTCAACGGCATGGCGCATAATAACCGATAGCATGCGCGAAACAGGGGCGCCTTTGATAATGTCTTCGATTTTACCATCACCCGTTATTTCTTCTTCTTTTTCTTTTTCGAATTTACCGCGCGCGGCTTCGAGCGAGGTTTCAATTTCAGCTTCCAAGCCGCTTAGCGATTTGACCATTTTGTTTATTTGCGACGCGGGCGCGGTGGCAACTTTGATTTTCCACTCGCGTTCGCCGGCCAAGAATTCCAATGCCTCAACAGCGCGGTAATCTTGAGGGTTGCGCAAAACCACGGTCAGCACGCCGTCCGTGTACTCAACGGGAACCGCTTTGTATGTTTTTAAAGTCTTTTTGGGGATCAGCTCCAAAACCTCGGGGTTGGGCTCCATCTCGGAGAGATCCATGTATGGCACTCCATATACTTGGGCTTGCGCTTTGGCAAAATCCGTATCAGAGACGTATTTGCCCCCTACCAAAGCTTGTTCCAAAGTTTTGCCGCGGCTAACCAAATCCTCGGCGATGCCACGTGATTTATCGTCTATCGCCCCTTGCTTTTGCAGTAAATCGAGTATTTGTTGGTTCATAAGTTAATCGTACAGCGTACAAGCACTGCGCACAAGGACGCATAACTTGGCGCTTTATGTTTAGCCGCCTTGTTCGGTATTGGTTGCTACGGGTGCCAATCTTAGCCCGCTGCGCGGGACAGATCGTTGGCTGTTGGTGGTCGTGGCGGCCGGAGTTACAATGGATTGAAAAGGATTTTCCCTGCCCATGGGCATGTCCGGAACATCTTTAATATGATCTTCTTGCAGTTGGTCGAAAGACGGATTATTGGATACATCGGCTTTAGGGTTAAATTTTTCGGCCTTTTTGGGAGGTGCGACGGGAATAATATTCGCCGGCTCCAAGGCGCGAGAAACAAAAATAAATACAACACCAACCATTACCAGTGCTGATACGGCAAATAGGATGCGGGAAAAAATTGGCGGCGCTCCGTTTATCTTCATAATCATTTGGTTTCATCTTTGGGGTAATAATATGTCCTCAACTGTAATGAAAAGCTGGCTTGGCCTTCGGAAAAGTCGGATACGGTAAGCATTTGAATATCGATTAAGCGCAAACTGGCCTCTAAAGTGTTTAAAAAGTTTTTCAGCGCCGCGTAATCCGGAGCGCTAACATTTAGTGTCATTTGCACGCTTTGCAAAGAGGTTTTCTTTGCTCTGGACTCGGTTTCCGGGCTGAATACTATACTGGAGACGGATACGTTGGAAGCTGTGGCGGCGCTGTTAATGAGTACGATTGTTTTGGGTATGCTAAATGACCTGGGCAGAGCTTGGTCGACTTTCTCCAATACTCCCGGCGCAATTGATTGAGCGGCATTTACAGAGCGTCTTAATCCGGCCAAATAAGTTTGTTCGTTTTTGATATTTTGGCGTAAGGATTCGGAATGCGCGCGCAGATCTTTGTATTCGTCGATTTTGGGTTTGATAACAAAGTATCCGGCTCCGATAAGGATCGTGATTAAAATCAGAATAATCGAAGAATAATATTCGGTGAATACTCTGGATGGTTTCTTTATCTCGGGCGCTGCTTTTTTTTGTTTCTCGCCCGGTTTTTGGGAAATTCTGACCATGATTTAAGATTATCACTTTGCCGGGCCGAATAATTCAGCCGAGCAAACAAGAATCTTAATCTGTTAACGACGGAGTGCTTGTGGCTGATTTGAATAAGAGAGCCTCGGGCTCGAGTTCAAGAATTAGTTGAAAAGTTACATATTCATCACCCTCCAATTCGGCCGCGGTAAAAGAATTACTTTGCGCGGAGGCGATTTGCGGAGATTCTTCGAAGATTAGAAGCTGGCGAGCCGCCGCCGCATAGCTTGAGGCCGTGACTCCCAAATTTACTCTACCGTCCTCACTCATCATAAATGAGCTGTAGGAAACATCCACAAGAGTGTTTTGTTCCAGAAAATCCAGCACATTATTGGCTGATACATGGGAGTCGAGTAAGTCATTTAACACCAAAAGCCTGGGTTCGAGATCTTGGAATGCGCGCCATTTATCTTGTTCGGATTTTACATCGGAACGAACTTGGGCGAGTTCCCGTTGTACTGCATTGCTCTCCGCCGCGGCCTGAGCGATGGCTTGATCGAGCAGTAAAAACGCGCCCGCGAATACCACCGCGAAGAATATTGTTAAAAAGACCAGGGTGAATTTGCGCTTGGGTATATTGATGTGCAAATCGCGCATGGTTTGCTCGTCTAAAAGACTGACATGCACCGGTTTGCGAACGCGTTTGATGATACGAACCCTGCGGCCCGTGCGCGGCTTGGCGGCCTCGGGGCGTATGCGGGCTTTGGGTTTGCCGGTTGGCTTTTCTTCCTTGGCGGGGGCTTCGGCTTTGGCGGGAGCTTTCGCCGGTTCGGGCTTGGGTGCCTCGCCGGGCTTGGCGGGAGCTTCTTTGGCTTTGGGCGGCTTAAAAAATTGCGGAGGCGCTTTGGCGGGCCTTTCTTCAGGGCGAGGAGCAAAATACTTTTCTTTCAAAGTTTCAAACAAAAGACTGGCTTTGTAATAAAGCCTGGTGTAAAGCGGCTCGCCGATAAGCATTTGATCCACCTCGCTGGCATCCACTTCGATAATTTCAACATCTTCTTCTTCGGTTTCGGGCACATGCATACTAACCACTTCGGATGAAGCGGTTTGGGAACCTTGTTTCTTCATTTCCTCTTCCTTTTGTCGTAAATTTTCAGGAAGGAAAGAAATATCCGCCATAATTAATCAGTTATATCACGCATGGCGCAGCCAAGTGCCACGCCGAACCTGGATCCGATTTCATCTAAAATGGGACGCAGATCCAGTGGATAAACAACGCGCGCCCAAGGGTCGCCAAGATAGGCGTTTACATTCATCTGCTGTGTGAGAAAATCGGTTAAATTGGGTAATAAGGCCGAGCCTCCGGTTAGGATGATTTTATCTATCCGCCTTTGTTCTCCGGCATCGCCCTGGCCTTGATAGAGCGAAAATGAGTAGCGGATTTCGTTTAGGATGGGTTCCATTAAGCTTTCGAGCATGGGTGTGAGGTCGCCGGAGGGCGCGAATGACGCCATGGAGCGAATATCCCGCTTCATTGTTTCCGATTGCTGGTATGGGATGCCGAGCATCTGCGAGATGGTTTGCGTAATGCCATCGCCGCCCACGGCAATGGAGCGGTTTAAAAATGGTACGCCTTTGTCCACGACCGATATGTTAGTTCGGTGAAAGCCGATGTCTATAACCATGATACTGGAGCGGTCTTTGCCGATAAGAGCGCGGATTTGCGCGAAAGTTTCGGTTTCGAGCGAGATCAGGTTAAGGCCGCAGCGTTTGTTTAACAAGTCGATATAGCGATTTACCAGCGACTTTGGCGCGCCGGTTAACAGCACTCGAGAGACTTTTTTCTTGCCCTCGGTTTTGAAAGCGCCTTCAATGACTTTGCTGTCCAGCTGGATTTCGTCGAGCGGAACCGGGATGAGCTTTTTAGCTTGGAGCGCAATAGATTCTTTAAGTTCTTTGTCATTGTTGGCGGGTACCGAGATAATGGAGGTAAAAATGGATGAGACAGGTACTGCCGCGATGGTGTTTTTGGTGGTGGCCTTGGACTCGGCAATCATGTCTTTGATAAGCTGAGCCGTTTCTTCCAGATGTTCGCCGAACATGGCATCAAAGCTTTCTATCGGGCGGTCTACGTAGGCGTAAGTGACCAGACGGGCGTGCCCGCCGTCATTAGCCAACTCGACCAGCTTTAAGCCGGAGAGGCCCAAATCGAGGCCGATGAAGTTGCTGGTGGTTTTTTTAGAAAATAATCCCATATTTTTAGAATGATACTTGAGTTGATCGAGGCAAAGATTTGCTGATGTCGGACAGGCCCGGTGGAGGATTTACGACCGCGCGGCCGTCAAAAAGAATACGTTCGGCCGGTCGGGTTGGATCGGTATTGTTATCGCGTTCCAAATTGAACTGGTTGGCAATGAAAATGCCGACCATGTCGAGATAAGAATCCGGTGGAGGGGCTGATGTTCCTGTGTAAATATCACTTTCCGCAAAATAGACGCCGCTTACGAGCTCAACGCCGGGATCGATTCTGATGTTGCCACCGGCACCAAATGAGTCTTTTACAACCACTACGCCGAATGAGGCAAGATTTTTAAGGCGGTCTTGAACAGGATTGGCTGTGTAGGAAATATCGCCGGTGATGCGCAGATCAGCTCCGTCGATAAGGAGAAGGCCTGCGCCGTTACCGGTTGCGCCGGTGCCGTTTTGGAAAGTTTTAGCGGGCAAGGCAAGCTCTCCTCCACCCGTGTAGTGGTAGATGGCGCCATTTAGCGTATCGGGTATGGCCGTGGCGCCGGCGATGGGAATCACCTGAGCGTAACGGTTATTTACGCGCATTCCGGCCAGATCGAGGAAGCCGAGTTTATTGCGGTACAGCGTTTCTTGCGAAGGCAGAGCGATCTCCCCCACTCCTTCTTGCTTGCAGGATTCTGATGAGGTCCATTCTATACTTTGATCCGAGCGGAGGCACCATTTTGTATTGGTTAGACCGGTTTCAGCCGACGGCGTGGTGCCAACGATACCTTGAAAGGCATAGATATTGCCGGTTGAAACCTGCAACCAAGCCGCGCAAACAGATGCATTATTGCGACAATCCGGATCAAAGCAATCAACAAAGGCGGTGCCATTGGGATCTTGGTCGTTACAGCAGAGGTTGGCTTGGTCGGGATCTCCGGCGAAATCAAGACACTGATGCTGTGGAGGCACGCAAGCCGGGTCGGCGGCGCAATCAGAATCAGCACAGTCTATATCGCCGTCTATATCGTTATCTATGCCGTCGTCGCAGATGGACTCGGTGCAAGCACAGTCAGAATCCGCGCAATCGATATCACCGTCGCCGTCGTCGTCTAATCCGTTATCGCAAATCTCGGTACATACGGCTCCGCAGGCAGGATCAGAACAATCGGCCAGCCCGTTTAAATCGTTATCATTTCCATCGTGGCATTCGGGATAATCATCTTCTGGATCTTCGTTAAGAGTCATGCCCAAAGAACTGGCAAAAAAGTTGATATAGCCGATGCCCGAGCCATCGGTGTTTCCATTCCAACCAAAGGGCGAGCCTTGGACACCGGCATCATGGAATTCTTGCGTAACAGGGTTATATGTTAAGCGGTAATAAGTTGAACCGGCTGAACCATCACAGGCGCCAAGATCGTTGCAGTTTAGCGAGATCCAACCACCGTCTTTTTGATTGCAAATAACAGCCCATCCGTGGACTTCAACAGTGTTCGTGCCTGCTATAGGCTCGGCATATGCATAGAATTCGTTCCCCGGCGGATCCGGATAGAAAGAGCCCGTGCAAGCGGGAATGTTGCATGAGTCGCCAAAACAAACAAAGCCGACATTATCGGACCAAACAAAGCCGTTGATTCCATGTCCGTCGGTGGTTGATCCGGGAGGTTGAGACGGATCCCAGTGCGGTTGCGTAGTCGTGTTAGGGTCGATGTGAATTCCGTAGGTTCCGCATGGAGGTGTTCCGCATGCTCCGGCATTCGTGTCGTTTAGAGAGAACCAGCCCACGTGTGATGACCAGGCCCAGCCAATAATATTATCCGCGGAAGTGGCTAAAGTGGGACTTGCTTTAAAAGTTGAGTTATGAGCTATTCCCAAAGCTATGCCCAAGGAGAGGAAAAAAATGGCAGCCGGGAAAATAAAATGCGCGCGCCAAAAAGCGGGTGTCATGTAATCATAAAGCGCCTTGCGATTTTTCGCTATTTTGCGTTTATTTTTCCTCTGGGGCATTTGGCTAAATTATACCACAAAAACCGCCACAAGCGGCATCATCTAAACTGTGGATGACTCAATACCTGAATAACCAATCATTAACAAAACAATAACCAATAGATACAAGAAACCAATTTGATTATTGTTATTTTTTTGGATATTGGTTATTTATTGATGATTGGAGCTTTGCGCCATAGGCGCATCCGCCTTTGGCGGAGGTTATTGGTTATTTTTAGCATCCATCGCTTTATTTGCCAGAGCATCCGCCTGTTTGTTGAGTTCGCGTTTGACGTGGCGGTATTCTACACGGCCGCCGAGTTGAGTTTCCAGGTTTTTCAGCTCTAAAAAGCGCTTGGCAATGTCTTGGTTTTTGACTTTATATTGGCCGCGGCATTGGCGGATTAGGAGCTCGGAATCGGAAATTAGTTCCGTGGATTGAGCGTCCAATTCGAGCGCGCGCGCCAGGCCGGCGATCGCGGCTTGGTATTCGGCTTGATTGTTGGTGGTTTCTCCCAAATACTTGGAAATTTCATCGACAATATCACCTGTAGCTTTGTCCACTATGACTACGCCGATGCCGGCCGGCCCCGGATTACCGCGAGCCCCGCCGTCTGTGTAGATTTGGAGATTCATATCGCTTCGCAAAAATATTAAATAATAATTAATAAATAATAAAGTCAATCCCATCCGCCCGCTTTGTTATTTGTTATTTGTTAATTTATTGATGTTCTTGCATCAATCAGTTTGCATTGGATTTCGGCGCGGCCGTTCCATTCGGTTTTACTGATTTCGTAAACTACGTCGACTTTGTTGCCCGGGGTAAAGATGTCTTTGAGGTCGGCTTTGTAAAAACCGATAAATTTTTGTTGCATGCCGGATTCGTCGGTGAGCCGCGCGCGCACGTGATTTTGGCCGGCGCCGACCAAGGACGCGTCAGCTACCGTGAGACCGGATGTCATGAACAGGGGCTTGGGGTTGGCTTCACCGAAAGGCTCGAAACGATTTAACGTGTCGAGAAAGCCCATGGTTAAATCTGCGAGCTTGATTTGAGTTTCGATCTGTAAAATGGGTTTGAGCTTTTCCAAGGGCAAAGCCTTGGCCGCGTGCGCTCGCATGGCTTCGGCAAAGAGTTTAACATTTTCGTCGCAATCCAAGCTGAAACCGCAGGCTTGAGCATGCCCGCCGTAACGTGTAAGCAGATTCTCTCCCGCTTTGCGGACAGCTTCCGTGATGTTGTAGCCGGGTATCGACCTGCCGGAACCAATCCAGACTCCGTCGTGTTTACCTACAAAGATTGCGGGCTTGCCGAATTTGTCGGTATAGCGCCCGGCGGCGAGGCCGACCAGTGACGGCGACCAAGCTTCGGACCAGGCGAAGATAAGCGAGTATTGATCTTGAGTCTTGGTAAAATGCTCGGCCTCTTTCATGAGATTTTCCGTGGCTTTTTGGCGGGCTTTGTTAACAGCTTCCAGCTTGGATGCTTTTAGAGCACTGCGTTCATGGTTTTGTTCAAGCAGGAGATCGACCGCCAAAAAAGCGTGTTCCATGCGGCCGGCCGCGTTGATTCGCGGGCCGATGACAAAGCCGACCGATTCGGAGTTTAACTCGCCTTTTTTCCAGTTGGCGATGTTTACCAGCGCCTTAAAGCCGGGGCGGCGGAGTTTGTTTAAAACTTTAAGACCGTATACTTCGAGAGCACGGTTTTCGCCGGTAAGAGGCACGATATCCGTAACCGTGGCAATGGAAACCAAGTCCAAAAGCCACTTTTCCCAGCCCGGCGGGATGTTGATGCCGCGCTTTTGAGCTTCGATAACCAAAGCGTGCGCCACCTTCCAGGCTACACCGACCGCGGCCAGTGTTTTGTACGGGTAGGATTCGTTGGGCACGCTCGGGTGGATGCAAATGCCTTCCGGGATTTTGTCGCCGAACTGATGGTGATCAACGATGATGGTGTCGATATCGTTCTCTTTAAGCTTCGCGATTTCGACAGCGTTGGCAATACCGCAATCCACGGTGATGAGCAAATGCGCGCCGCGTTCGATAATGCGGTCAACGGTTTGCGGGTTTAAGCCATAGCCTTCACGTTCGCGGTGCGGAATGTAGATATCAAGCGAGATGGAGGTGTCGGAGATGGGAATAACATTAAGGAACTTTGTAGACTCGTCGACAGCGGAATCGTCATCGGTTGATGGTTGTTCCTCGTTCGATAAAGAGCTCGCGAGCATCTGGATGGTGGAGGCGAGCACGACCGAGCCGGTAACTCCGTCCGCGTCATAATCACCATGGATAACAATGTGTTCGGCGCGATCGATGGCATTAAAAATCCGCTCCACGCACGCCCGCATTTGGGTAAATAAAAACGGGTCGTGAATATCACGCTCCCAGCTTGGATTCAAAAATCGATCGATCTCTTCGGGTGCGATTATCCCCCGTCTTTTTAGCATTCTTTGCGCTACGGGGTGAAGGTTTTCAATTTCAGGATCTGCATCGTTATTTTGAGGTACATCAATAATTTGCCAGTGCTTCTGCATAGCAAATTCACCCTATCACGCCGGACAATTAATTGCCTGTGGACATAACATATACAACCCCACATCCAAAGCTAAGCTAAGCTTTGTCTCACCCGCCTGCCATTGGCGGGCGGGTTGGGGGCTGTAAAACTAATTAATCAAGTCATCCTCATAACGAGGATTTAGGAGGTTGTGCTTTGTGGACTGTTTAGAAAAACATTATCGGCGCGACAAGCGCGATTATCATAAAAGTGATAACTACCGTAACAAATGCTTTTTTAATTTTTTTCCAGGTTTTAGGCTTCATATTACGAATTACGAATCTGCGCGAATTACGAATGGTTTACATTTTATCCCAAGGGATAAAATGTATGCTGAGCGAACAGATTCGTAATTCGTACTGTTAATTGCGTCTTAAAACTTTTATAAATGTTTCCGATGGGATTTCGACTCTGCCCTTGCCTTGACTCATCATGCGTTCTTTGCCTTTTTTCTGTTTCTTTAAGAGCTTATCTTTGCGAGTGCGGTCGCCGCCGTATAGTTTGGCGAGCACGTCTTTGCGATAAGCCGACAGCCTCTCGGAGGCGATGATTTTTGAGCCGATGGCCGCTTGGATTTTAACAACAAACATCTGGCGCGGCAATGTCTCTTTTAAGGTTTCAACCACATAGCGGCCGTGGCGATAAGCTTCGGATTCGTGGATAAGAGTCGCGAGCGCGGGCACTTGTTCCTCGGCAACCAAAATGTCCATGCGCATGATCTTGCCGGGGCGGTATTCAAGAAGTTCATAGCTGAGCGATGCGTAACCGGCAGTTGAACTCTTCAGCTTGTCGTGGAAATCCACAATAACGGACGAGAGAGGCATTTCATAATGAAGGACAGCGCGGGTTTCTTCGAAATATTCAGTATTTTTATAAACTCCGCGACGGTCTTGAACGAGCGACATTATGGCACCCAAGTATTCAGCCGGAGTGACGATGTCGACCGTGACCCAAGGTTCGCGGGCCTCGCCAAGGCGGGAAGCGTCAGGGAATTCCAGTGGAGACTTGATTACTTTGGCTTCACCGTTTGTAAGCGTAACCTCGTATGCAACAGACGGAGTTGTGGTAACAATCTCCATGTTGTGTTCGCGCTCCAAGCGTTCTTTGAGTATTTCCAGATGCAAGATACCTAGAAAGCCACAGCGAAAACCAAAGCCCAAAGCGGCCGAGTGCTCGGGATCGAACTGGAGTGATGCGTCGGAAAGTTTTAGTTTGAGCAGAGCTTCACGCAAGTGTTCGTATTCGTTTCCTTCTGATGGAAAAATGCCCGCATAAACCATGGGGCGCACTTCTTTATAACCCGGCAATGACTCGACTTTCGAATCCCCCTTTAGTGTAACGGTATCGCCAACGCGGACAGCTTCGATATCTTTTAAGCCGGTGACAATGTAGCCTATCTCCCCTGTTTGCAGTGATTCAAGTGATGAGTAATTTGGTTTTAAGCAACCAACTTCAAGTGCTTCCCCGGAGTGGCCGGTTGCTAAAAAGTTTATCGCATCATTCTTGTTCAATTCACCGTCAACCATGCGAACATAGGCGACTACCCCTTTGTATTCATCATACTTGGAGTCAAAAATCATGGCTCGGAAGGGTTTTTGACCATCTCCTTTGGGTGGCGGAACTTCTGTAACGACTTTCTCAAGGATCGTGCTGACACCGACTCCGGTTTTGGCAGAAACGGCCAAGATTTCTTCACGCTTACAACCAATGAGCTTCATGAGTTCTTCGGCTCGGCGCTCGACTTCGGAGTTGGGAAGATCTGTTTTGTTAAGGACAGGGATTATCGCGAGGTCTTGTTCGAGAGCAAGGTAGAGATTGGCGATTGTTTGCGCCTGCACACCTTGAGTTGAGTCCACTAGGAGGATCGCACCTTCGACTGCCGCAAGTGAGCGCGAGACTTCGTAGGTGAAATCCACGTGCCCAGGTGTGTCGATGAGGTTGAGTTGATATTCTTTTCCGTCAGTCGCTTTGTAGTCCATTCGCGCAGGTTGGAGTTTGATGGTGATGCCGCGCTCGCGTTCCAGTTCCATGGTATCTAATAATTGCTGTTTCATTTTGCGCTTCTCGATGGTTCCGGTAATTTCCAAAAGACGGTCCGCTAAAGTGGATTTACCGTGGTCTATGTGCGCAATGATGCAGAAATTTCTAATCTGGTTTTGATTCATAATCAAAACAGTCCCTAGCCCTGAGTACTTAGTCCTGGCGCTGATCGAAGCCAGGACAATGGACTAAGTACTATGGACTTGTTAGTGGAGATTATCTTATTTTAGATAATAAATCAACCTGTTCTTGAACCAGGAAAGTCATATAAATAAGTTAAAAAGAAAAACCGGCCACGATTGTGACCGGAGAGATAGAGAGGTTTAAGCTTGCCAATGTGTCGCAATTAAGCGCGTATGCGCGGGCGCACGAGAGCGGGATGAACCCGCGAGCCCCCTTGTTAAGAGGGCCATTGGCAGCAGGCGCCGGGAGATTCCGCACCGCTTTTGCGGACAAAGGAGCCGCATACTGCGGCATACCTTTGCAGTGCCTTAGCAGATCGCTGTTGCCAGAGAGCGATCTACTTTGGCGAATCCCGGAGTGCCGGCGGGTTCCCTCGGATTGAACCGAGATACCGCGGCTCAAACCTCTGTGCTTTGTATAACAAAAAGAGGCTTAAATGTCAAGCCTTTTCTGCTATACGATACCGAATTATTCAGCAGGGACACCCAAAAGCTCGACGCTGTCGTTATTTGAATCAGTTCCCAGGGCTTCATCCGTAAAATGCGGCTGGCCGTTTTCGTCGTAGTAAATTATGCTTTCAGGTGGTTCATCGGTTGGACCGTCTGATGAAGGTTTTACTGAAGCGGGTGATTCGTCTTGGCTGTCAGCCGATTCAACCGGCGCGCTAAACATGCCCTCGGATTGCATTTGCAAGCGGATTTCTTCCATGCGCGCGGCTTCATCTTGATTGGTTTCCAGCCATAAAATGTAACTTTGCCATTCGGACAAGCGTTCAGGATTTATATAGTTTAGATAGTACGGATCAATTACGGGCGGCTTGGTCCAGTGATAAGGGTTTTCCGGCATCGCGAGTTCGGTTGCGGTCATTTGCCGCGACATCCAGTTGAAACCTTGGCGATCTGCGGTATTGATGACGACGTCTTGCGTGCCGGAGGCAAACAGGTTGGAATAATAGTAATCCATGTCAAAGTAAGCAAAGCTGTCGTCTGAGACAGGTTCAATTTGAGCCAATGCCCTGAATTCATCCATATCTTGCAGGCTGATTTGCCGGCCAGCGCTTAACTCCCAGCCCACATCAGCCAGCATGGAGTTACTTTGTTTTAAATAATCCATGGCATCGCGAGTTGTAACTTTTATTGTAGATTCGGCGACTTGTATATCGACAGTGTCCTCAATTTTGAAGACAGCGAATGCCGTGCCGCGAACCGTGGCCACCACGTTGTCGACTTGGACGGAAAACTCCTCGCCATGGCCGAGTATTTGCTCAAAACGAGTGAAGATCTTGCCGGCTTCAAGGATAATTAAGGCACCCAAACCTTGACCAGAGGCAAACTCACCCTCGGGCAAGATTGTGACAGCCGCGCCTTTGGGCAAGAGTGACATGCCTTTTCCCGGGTATAACAGCTTAGCTTCGCCGGTGTTAACGTGAACCGTGTCTCCGGCATAAAGCGCCATGTCTTGCTTGCCCGGCATCCGTTCCTTACCGCGGCTAACGAAAACTTTAGAGCCGCTTGGGATATTCAAATAAGCCAAGCCTTTGGGCAATTTATCTTGAAACTCATTATAGCGCTCTACTTCGGACTGAGTGAGCGAACCGCCCAATTCCGCTTTTAAGCCTGGTTCGGTTTGTCCAAACCAGCTACAACCAGCTCCAAAAATAATCAAAGCGAGTGCCAGCGGTAAAACTTTGCTTAACTTCATACCAAGCGAGCTTAGCACAACACGGCGCCGGACCCAAATTCACCAAAATATAAACTCAAATTAATCATAATTCCTAGTATGATGAAATTAAATTTAATCCCCTTACACTAAAGCTTCGAGGGACAACTCCGGGTCTCAATTGCTCGGACCTGTGGCTGACGGCGTTTCATCGGTTGTCATTTCTTCAAGAATTACCTGACGGAGCGGAGTTTGGAAGCGGACAGAATCTTGTAGAATATTTCGCAAACGAGCCTCGTCTTCCAGTAATTCGGGACGTAATCTGATTTGCTTGTCTTGGATGGCTTTCAGCTTTTCGATCTGCTCGGGGGTTAAGCGCTCTTTAACCTTATCTTTGAGACCGATGGGCGCGGACCATTTGAATGTTTGTTCCGGTTTTTTTAGATCAGTGATGTTTAGGCGACGCGTACCGAATCTGTAGTAGAGATCTTTCTTTTCGGTTTGTGAAACTTTGCGCAGTTTTGCGAGCAGTTTGGGGCGCGGGTTTTCTCCGGGTTTTAGATTTGCCGGGTCGATTTTGAGCGCATTGCCGGAGGCAACCAGAACAGCTTTTTGCGCGGTTTCTTTTAGATTTTTCAGAGCTTCTCGGGTTGAAACGGCAACCTGGTTGCCCGCGACTTTGATATCGATTTCACCGTTGACGAACGAGACTCCAAAGGCCGTGCCGCGGACCGTGGCTACCACATTACTGGCTTCGACCGAGAAATCTTCATCCGTGCCAAGCACGTGTTCCAACCTGGTCCAGATTTTGCCGGCTTCAAGGAGGATTTGTGACGAAAAGCCGCCGTTTTCCGCGTCTTCACCGGGGATGATGGTGATTCTGGTCCCTTCCGGGAGAACGGACATACCGACTTCGGGATAAAGGAGTTGAGCCTCGCCTTTAATGACACTGACTTCATCACCGGCGTAGAGCTCCATTTGATGTACGGCGTCCGTGCTTTCGTCACCGCGGGCGACCGTGACTTGGGATTCTTGGGTGAGCAGGAGGATGGCAAGAGTGGCCGGGTCGCCGACTTCAACTTCTTGCATTTGTTGATCTTGATCCTGCTTATTATTTGCTTCTTGAGTTGCCGGGGGTTGATTTTCATTTGCGGATGGAATTTGCGGCGGAGTCCTTTTACAGCCGGCGCCGAAAATTGTTGCCAGCGCGAAAAATAGCAAAAGAGACACGCCGATGCGTTGTACGAGGTATGAGACATGGGGTGCGAGTGCGGTTTTCATATGCTGGTATTATAAATGAGAGTTGACGGGGGTACAACCCTCAACCCATCGATTACCGTGCGAGCTATATCCCCTGTTCTTGATCGATGCCTTCGGAGATCTTGGCTTTGCGCAATAACTTAGACTTCATGGCCGATAGGAATTCGTGAAACTCTTGAACATTCAAGAGCGTTGCCAGCGTGCAAAAAGCCGCCACTCCGACAATAGTGGCCGCGACCGCTTGAGACGCAACCTGCAAGAATGTTCGAAGCGGGAAGATTGTGCCCACGTATTGGCGGGCCAGCCAGCCAAATCCGAATAAAGCGAGCGATGCGAGGATGGTTTTTGATAGTGAAATTGTAAGTTCTTTGCCTTCAAGGTGACCACCGAGACGTTTGCGCAGCAGATACCACAACAGACCGAATTGCGTAAATGCCCCGATGGAGAACGCGGCCGCCAAGCCCGTGACGCCATAGAGATCTTTGAAAAAATAAGCGATAACTATGTTAAGCGTCATGGATATAGCCGCGACGATAAATGGAGTTTTACTATCTTTTAAGGCATAGAAGACTCTGGTTAGGACAGGAGCCGCTGATTGCGCGATTAGAGAGAGGGCGAACATGGCGAGTACATCGGCGGTGCGAATGGTCGCATCCCAGCCGAACTCCCCGGCACCATAGAGGATACGGACTATTTGCGCGCGTAAAAGCAGAGTGATGGCTGTAGCCGGTATGATTAGAAAGAAGACTTTGCGCGTGGTTGCCAAAAAGGATTGTCGCAAACCCTGCATGTCACCTTCGGCAACAAGTTTGGAAAAAGCGGGCAGCGAAGCGACGGCAAAAGAAATACCGATTAAACCGATGGGTACGAATTGCAAATTATTGGCCAAATTGAAGATGGCGACTGAACCGGATTTTAGAGAAGAGGCGAAAGCGATGAGCACGATGAGGTTTATTTGCATGGCCGCGAGCGCGCCTACCCGCGGAACAGTAAGCTTTATAATCTGTAAGACTCCTTTATCCTTGAAGGCGGGTATCTGCGGGCGCCCCATGCCGAGAGGCAGAGCAACAATCGCTTGGACGGCAAGATGGAAGAACGCTCCGATTACCACTCCCCAGGCCACGCCCGCCACACCGAAGAGCGGCACCAGAAAGATAATGCCCGAGATGATGCCCAGGTTGTAAAGGACGGGCGCGAAAGCAAATGCCACAAAACGGCGCATGCTTTGCAAGATGCCGCCCATCACGGCCGACATGCCAAGCAGAATTGTGGAGATAAGCAGTATTCTGGCCAGATTGATGGTTTCTTGAAGTTTCGCGCCGGTAAAGCCGGGCACGGTATAAGGCACAAGAAAATCAGCGAATATAGCAAAAGCAATACAGACCGCAACCAGTACGAGCATAATTGTGGAGAATACCTTGGCGGCCAAGGCTTTAGCTTGTTCATCGCCTTTGCGTTGTAAATATTCGGTAAAGACAGGAATAAAGCCGGCTGTTATGGCACCCAAAATTATGAGCTGATAGAAAAAATCAGGCAGGCGAAAGGCCGCGTAATAAGCATCCAGCGCGTCGCCGGCGCCGAATGATGAGGCGAGCATGCGGTCGCGGATGAGGCCAACCAAGCGCGAGGCAAGCGACGCCAGCCCCAATAACAAAGCCGCCGAAGTAATATTCGGCGATTCGACCTTCCAGATTTTCTTAAGCAGCTTGAGCATTTGCGATTATTTTATCATATGTAATCCGTTTATCACGATTCGTAGTTTGACATTCCTTGTTCGATATTCTTCTCAGGCTCAGCCTCAAGGTCGCCGCCCATTTCATATTCATATGGCATTTCTTTAAAAGGGCCTTTTGTCATCATATGCAATTCGGCCATCATATACTTAAATGCGATCGCCAGGCGGCCATCCTTTTCCAAACGGCGGACCGAGACAGAAATGGGAGCCGAGCGCAAAACACGAAAACGGTACCCCTCACGGACAGCGCGCTGGACGTATTCGTGGTCCTCGGCAAAAACTACGGATTCGTCAAAACCGCCTATATCATTGTGCACGTGCCGTTTGATGAAGATACAAAAACCCGGAGCATGAGGTTTAACTCGGTCGGTAGCGATTGCGAATGCGTTGTAAACTTCGTGCATGGCTTTATCTACATAGCTGTCGCTGATGGGTTTGACGAAAGTTGTGCCGACACATACTCCCCTGCTTTTCATTTCTTCAAGATTAGCTTTGAGAAACTCCGGGTCATCCAGCACTACATCCGCGTCTAAAAACAACAATATTTGCCCTTGGGCGACATCGGCACCACGGTTACGCCCGGGGCCGGGCAAGCCGCCGTCCACGACCTTGGCGCCAAACTCTGTTGCAATATCACGCGTGCGATCGTCCGAATCAGCGTCAGCGACTATGATTTCATAGTCGGTATATACCTGCGACTTGATACTTTCAAGCAGTTTAGGAAGGTTTTGCTCTTCGTTTTTGGTGGGGATGATGATACTTAAGTGAGGCATAGTTATTGATCAATTGGCAATTACCGTCAAAGGCGGTCGAGTGCGGTTATTTATTAGTTGATATGCGGTAATTGCTGTTGCAATGGTTACATTTAGTGATTCTTTGATGCCATGCATGGGGATGTAAACAAGCTCATCACACTCATCGCGGAGATAAGAGGGAATGCCATCAACTTCATTGCCAAGCAGTAGAGCGACTTTTTGCGTTTGGGGCTTGCAGTCATCCAACATTATCGCTCTGTCATCGAGTTCAAGACCCAATATATGGTACTCCTCGGTTTTGAGTTTATCCAGTATGGGCAAAATGTCTGTTGACTTTTCGTGCGCGACCGCGGATTCGGCTCCCAAAGCCGTCTTTTTAACTTTGGGATGATCCGTATCCGGTGAATATCCGGTTAAGATGACTTTTTGAACGCCAAGAGCGTCGGCGGCGCGAAACAGCGAACCAATGTTTTCGGCAGAGCGAATGTTGTGAGCCAGAATGACTAAATCCATAACAATATGGGATAGCGGAAAACTTTAGGCTATTAGCTAACAGCTTAATGGAGATGATTCAGGATGTCTATCGGCGAGTATTTTGAATAAATCGCGCATGTGCTAATCTTGACGCGGTGCAGAAAAAATGCTGTACTGAAACATCGAACCTTAACAGGAGGCCGGCCTCAAGGAGGTGGTAATGCACACCTCGTCGATTATTGATGGTGAAAAGAAAAGAATAGTTTTATTTCCACAGGGTAACCTTGCTACAGAGCAAGATCGCGACAAAGCCGCGCAAATGCTGCTGTTTTGCGGAGCGGACCCGATGCGTTTCATCGACCACGCCTACCCAAATCTACCGGAAGAAGAGGCGCTTAAACGCTATATCCGGTATGTGAGCCGACTGGAGCAAGCCACACTGGAGCGGGCGATTGTTTTATTGATCAAGACCGAATCCGTACCATACGGGATCCTGAAGCCAAGGCAAGAGCTTTGTGAACAAGTACCTCCGCTAAAGAAAGCGCTGTGGTGCGTTTACATCGACGCTCAGAGGGATCCGTTCGTATTTCATAACCTGGTAACGGTGGGCAAGATATACGGAGCTCAGAATCATGAACAGGTTTTTGTTGATTATCGCAATAACAACTATCTGCTGTTGCGCAATGACTGCGCGTCATTGGATGTCCTGCGTGACAACGCACAGCAGATAAGGAGAAATACGGGCAGTTTCGTGGATCGCGAGATGCCGACCTCGCCCAGAGTACCGGACAGCGAACCACCACTGTCGCGCGATGACTTTTTGGGCCGAAATCCCCGACCCACACCTGCGAGATCTTATCGCGCGCCCAAGCCGGACAGACCACGGCCCGTTAAGCCCGTAACCGAAGACACGCGCTATACGCACTCGTGGTTTCCCAAGAAACGCAATGCCTGAAGGCTTGCGCTCGACTCCCTGCTCGGGGGTCTTTTTTTACCAAGATTTACAGGATTTTCGAGATTGCTGATACGGTGGGATTGAGCTGATCATTGTGACCCGGACTTTAGAGTGGTTGTCGGCCGATGATCTTTCTTTGTTATGAGATTTGTGGTATGTATTTCGTACATCGTACTTCGTACTTCGTGCATCGTACTTCGTGCATCGTATCGCGTACATCGTATAATGATACAACGTGCAGTCAGAATCTATTAAAAAAACCGGTTAATCGATAAATCATACGAACCACGGTTCAGACATTATGAAATTTGGCCATAAACTACAAGTAAAAATAGATGGTTACGACAAAAAAGGACGCGGTTTAGCTAAAGCTGAAATCGCTCCTGGGATTGAACGTGACATCGCGGTACCGCACTCTGCTAAAGGCGATGAGCTGGAGTGTGTTTTTATTAAACGCGATCATGCGGTTAAGATTTGCGAGATTGATAAGATTCAAAAAGCCGGAGCTGACAGAGTTGAGCCGGTTTGCGAGCATGCCGGAAAGTGCGGCGGCTGTATTTGGCAACATTTGCGCTATGAGGCGCAGACCGCTGAGAAGATGCGCGGAGTGCGCGAGTTGTTTGCGAAGTTGGATTTGGAGGATAAAGTTCTTGACGCAATCCCAGCGGTGGAGACGCTCTACTATCGCAATCGTATGGATTATGCGGTTGGTTGGAATGGTGAAATTGGACTCAAGGAAACGGGAAGTTGGAATCGATATGTTGATGTTAAAGAGTGTCATTTGCTACAGCCTGGAGCTGGTGAGATTTTACAGATTGTTCGTGAGTGGATGCTAAAGCATGATTTGCAACCCTGGGATGTAAAATTCCACAGCGGGGATGTTAGATATGTTGTGATTCGCGATGGAGTTGCGACGGGTGAGCGGATGGTTATTATAGTTGTTGCTGATGCGAGCAGACTTAGTAACGAAGCTAAGCAAAGCCTAAAGAATGCCGTAGGGACGAACCCCATGTGGTCGTCCCTTCTTATCGGCGAGCAACCGAAACCGGCCGACCTTTCGTATGCGGAGAGTTTTGAGGTTTTGGGTGGTAAAGAGTCTATTACTGAGATTGTGAATGATGTGACATATGAGATTCATCCAAACTCTTTTTTTCAGACCAATACTAAGATGGCTGCTCGCTTGCAGGATGTTGTGCTTAGCGCGATTTCTGACGCAAAGACGAAAAAATTGCTGGATCTGTATTGCGGGCTAGGGTTCTTTGGAATCGCAGCTGCTAAAAAGATAGGGGAGATTGAAGAGGTGATTGGCTACGAATTGGATGAGGAAGCTATAAAGCTTGCGTCGCAAAATATGAACTTGAATGGTGTAGGGGAGAGGTGTCGTTTTTTCTCCGGCCCCGCAGAAGCGCTCGAATGGAAAGATGTAGAAGCTGATACGTTAATCTTAGATCCACCGAGAAGCGGCCTGCATCATAAGGTGATTAAGACTTTGCTATCGGAGGACTCTCCTATTTATCCACAGACTATAATTTACGTTTCTTGCAATTATCATCGCCTCGAACATGAACTCCCCTCTTTTATGGAGCACTATGAAATAGAATCAATTCAACCATTAGATTTATTTCCACAAACCAGACATATTGAAACCGTAACTACACTCAAGCGGAAAGCTGATAGCTGATAGCTGATGGCAGATAGCTAAAAACGGACTAGGTGTCCGTTTTTAATTAAAGTGTTCGGTATCGCAGTATTGCTTCTTTATGGTATCAACCAAATCCAGACTGTTAAGCTTGAGTTTGTGCACAGTTGTATTTGTACAAGGACCATCACCCCACCCGCAGGACGTTGTAATAACACCATCTTCAAGACCTTTGACATCAAGTAACTCTGAATGCCTAGGACATTGTAAAGGTTGTGACAAATTAACCACATCTCCGAAAACGTTTAATTCTGCCAAGTAATGATATCCATATCCATAATCGCCATGATCTCCTCCGTAAAGTGCTAATAATTTATTACCGTTCGATAGCTGGCAGTAGTAATAATAACCAAAAGCATGATTAAAGATTTTTTCAAATCTTTCCTCATCATTGGATCTTGTTGAGCAATATATGATAGATGGGCTCTTTACGGCAACTTCATCATTAGTAAAATCAATAGTTTCCCAGCTTGGCCTATAATATCTATCCGTATCATATGATGGCAATCCGACGCCATCCCAATCATGATATTCATAATCCATACTAAAGTTTACATCTCTACTCTCTCCTTGAATATTTGCGGTGCAGTGACCGATTATTCTGTCACTCGTTACATCATCCAAAGATAATTCTTGGCATAAAAATTCGTTAAAATGATTATCATCTGTTTTATAATCTTTACCAACAATATTTATGGCTTTTTGCTTAACATATAAGGTTGTTAGAAAGATAAGTTTTTCGTATGAGTAAACTACTACCTGCTTATCATTGGTCAAATTACAAACTTGAAGTGGTTCTACATTTTTATAATCAATAAAGGGTAATGACGAGCTTGGCGTAAGCACATCAACAAAATACACTATTTCATCTCTAGTTGGAGCATGGCACTCTTCTAAGATACTTACGTCATCCATATTCTCCATAACAGTTTCTTCGTCAATAAGTTCGGGTGTTTCTGCCGCAACATCTGTTTGATCTTGGTTTTTAACCTGCCCAGCCTCGTGAGGGACGAAGATCTGCCGTTCGGGGACGTTTTTATTGGGAAATATAAAGATCGCTGCAATCGCTGCTGCTGTTAAAAGAAATATCAGGCCGGTTACGCCTAACATGATTTTGACTAAATTTTCTGTTTTCATAGCTAAATTTATTATATCACACTCACTTGAACGCATCCAATGGAATTATGACGAGTAGTAAAGTACGTGATATAATATTGCATATGAAATCAGGTTTTGTTGTGTTAGTCGGCAGATCAAACGTGGGCAAGTCCACGCTTTTAAACGCGCTCGTTGGTTCCAAGGTGGCGATTGTTACGCCAAAGGCGCAGACGACGAGGATGCCGATTCGCGGGATTTTGCATGATGAGCGCGGGCAAATTGTTTTTGTGGACACGCCCGGGATCTTTTTAGGTAAAAAGGATATTTTATCGAAAAAATTGAATACGGCCGTAAAGAAAAGCCTTGAGGGTATTGATGCTGTGGTTTATGTTGTGGATCCAACACGTGAAGTCGGCGCTGAAGAAAAAAATATTCAATCAATTCTGGCTAAAGTTAAACAGCCTGTAATTTTGGCTATCAATAAAATTGACGTGGAGCCCAAAAAGCGCCCGGCAACCGAGGAGTTTGAAGATTTGGATATTGGCCAAGCTACCACTGTAAAAATATCGGCATCCAAACAAAAACATTTAAAAACTTTAGTAAGCGCTATTTTTGAAATTTTACCCGAGGGGCCGGGATACTACCCTGAACAACAAATAACCGATTTGGGCCACCAGCAGTGGATACAAGAGACGATACGCGAGAAAGTGTTTTTATCACTTGCGCAAGAATTGCCTTATACGGTTAATGTGAAGGTTAATGATATAAAGTTTAGAAACGGCGGCGGCAGATTCATTGATGCCACTATTTGGACGACCAACGACAGGTACAAGCATATGATTATTGGGGCGGGTGCCAGAACCATCAAGGAGATCGGCATGAAGGCTCGCAAAGAATTGCAGGCCGCGCTTGATACTCCGGTGCATCTTGATTTGGACGTGAGAGTTGACCCCAAATGGCCGGAAAAGTTTAGCGCTTGAAATAAGAATTATGAGGGAATTTAATCCGTTTGCGGCAATAGAAATAGATCCCGGCTCTTTCGATGATAAGCCGGAGAATACGCGTGTAAGAGTAAAGACAGCCGAGCGGGGCGAGATAATGCCCACGATTTTTGATGTCGAGGATTACCTTAAGCAGACAGACAGAGCGGATTTGGTACAAAATTTGGGAAAACTGAACACCCCAAGAATTGAAACTGCTTTGATGAGCGACATTGCTCAAGCTCAAAGCGCGGATGAGAGAATGCGTTTGCGCAAACTTTTACTCGCGGCCGTTAAAAACGGATATCCTGTTTTGGAAAAGGAACAACGGGAAATTTATCAATTGATACACGGACGGATTAGGAATCTGCATTGGGAATACATGCGCAAACTTGAAGCCGGTGATGACGCGGAACATGAAGAATATTTATTAAACAGCTGGCGCAGGGTCGCGTGGCTCATGTCCGCGCATAATGAAGTGATGGATGATGAGGAGTTATTATTCATCGAAGAAGCTATTGTGGAAATGCAAATGAATTCGGCAATGCATCCGCAAAGCAGGCGACCCAAAAGAGTTTTGGAGATGCTAAAAAATATCCGTGAGGCCATGTATTTTAAGGCCTTTGATATTAATAACTGATGATTTTGACCGTTGGCGGATACCGCCAAAGGCGGTTGAGAGTGGATAGCGGCTATTATTGCACACCGTTTAGTTGAGTCACTTCGTAGCCGATGAGAGACTTTAAGAAATCCGCTTGGCCGGAGTTTTTTAATGCTTCTTTGCCTTCAGTGCTGAAAGCCATTTTTAGGATAAGCGGATTTTGAGGATTGTCGAGAACCGTAATTTCACCAAACCAATTGCGAACTTTAATTACCTGTACTTCGACCTCTTGACCGTTAACCATAAGCATTTGCGTGCTCGGCTCTTCAGCTGAAGTCAAATCCGCATCGATGCGGTCCGCGATGGATGAGGCGTCAGAGCTTAGAGCCTCGATGGCTGAGAAAAAACTGTCGGCCGCGGACATGGCGCCGTACAAGGCGCTATCCATGATGCCAAAATATATTGTTGAATTCTTTGTGCCGGTAATTTCTTCATAAACATCCTGCGATACCCAAATCGCGCTTAAATCCGGGACGGCCGCCTCTCCGGTAGGCCAATATGCGGGTAAAAACAGTTTATGCGAACCTTTGAGGTTAATATCTTTAAGATTACCGATAACCGTTAGCCTTTCGGTCTCAATTTCCGGTTCATCCGCTTCTTCGCCTGCGGCTATTTGCTCCCGATAGCGTTCACGGGCGCTGATAGATTCTTTAGTCTCCACGTTTTGCGACAGCTTCCAGCTTAAGCCGGCGATATTCATGGGAGCGAAACGTTCGATCGTAATTATCCGCAAGCCGATTTTATTATCGCTCGCAGATGATGTTTCAGCGTTTTTTGTTGCTTGCGGATCACCTTGGCGAATTTCGATGCGGCTGCCTTTAACCAAATTTATGCGCTTGGCGGCTTCCGCCGGTGACACATCTTCCAGATCCGCCGGCCTGGGCCCCGCGGGATGAGTTTCATCTTGTGCCTTAAAAAGAAAACAGCCCGCGCCGCTTACCACGAGGAGCCCAATTAAAGCGAGGAACAGAACTGATCGCTTCATATTTTTGAAATCTTGCTTTATTAACATTAAAAAGTCAATGCTTGGAAAAATACCCAAAAATCATTAAAAAAACAAATAAACCGATGACGAAAATGAATGAACAAAAACCGGTGGCGCATGGTATCAGGCACATCGGATTTTGGTAAACGAATTTAACATTCGGAATTTTTTTAATCTTTTCTTGTTCTGCTGAGGCGTTTTCTGTTTGCGGGATATTGGTTTCCATTTGTTTAATGATAGTAAACTTAGGCATAAATGTCTATATTGTCCACAGTGGTATTTGACGATTAACCGGGCTTGTTGTATTCTCTAAATGAGAATTATTCTCACTTTATGAGTAAGTCACGTGTTAGAGACCCGGAGCGAATGCATATCTTGCTAGACATGCTTCGTTCTCGTTACGACCATCCAACCGCCCAGGATTGTTATTTGGCGATGGTTAAAAAAGTTCCGGGAATAGGGCGTTCCACGGTTTACCGACATTTGGCCAAGTTGGTTGATGAGAATTTGATTCTGGAACTGCATGTTGATGACGGGCCGGCGCACTATGACGCGGCAACACAGTGCCATGCGCACTTTTACTGCAATCATTGCCGGAGCATGAAAGACGTGTCGGAGCTTAAAATAGTCGGCAAGTGGCCGGGGCATGTTGAGGAATGCCAGTTTGTGGCCAAAGGACTTTGCGAGCAGTGCCTTTCAAAAAATTAACAAAGAAAAATCAGCCACTAGCAATTTAATCAAAGTTTTGCATTAAATAATTGCCAATTGCCACATGCTAAATAATAATTTATATAAAAAATATGCCTGATACTTTTTTAAAAGCCGGCGATAAAGCCCCGCCATTCACGCTTAAAACGCAAAAGGGCAAGGAAGTATCTTTAAAAGATTTTAAAGATAAAAGGCCGGTTGTTTTAATTTTTTATCCGGGCGACATGACTCCGGGATGCACCATACAGTTGTGCAATATCCGCGATAATTGGCCAAAGTTTGAAGAAACTGACGCGGCCGTTTACGGAGTTAACCACGCGGATGCCAAAAGCCATGCCAAATTTGCCGAAAAGCACCAATTCCCCTTTCCTCTGCTTGTAGATGAAGATAAAAAGGTTAGTAAAAAATACGGAGCTATAAAAAAATTGTTTTCCGCCACGGTAATTAAACGCACGGTGGCAGTGATAGATAAAGATGGCAAAATAGTTTTTTACAAGTATGGCATGCCAAAAGAGACTGAAATATTAAAAGCACTAACAAAAAGTATTTAGCATTTACTACTTATATCTAATAATTAACCAATAATAACTATTTAATGGAATAATTATGTCAACTGAAATTCAAAAAATGCCCTTTGAGGGCGCGCAAGGTTCTATTAGCGATAAGACGCTTGAGATCCATCATGACAAGCTTTACGCGGGTTATGTAAAAAAGAAGGATGAAGTGCAGGAAAAGCTTGCCGCCATGAATGAGGCGGGTCTGGAAGCGGCCAATCAAACTTATTCGGAACTGCGAGGCTTAAAAGACGGTGAAACCTTTGCCGTGAACGGAACATACTTACATGAATGGTATTTTGAAAACATGGGCGGCAATGGTGAAGTATCCGGAGAAATAGCCGGCGCTTTATCCGAAAGCTTCGGCAGTGTGGAAGCGTTTGTAAAACGTTTTTCGGCTTGCGCAATGGCCGCGCGCGGCTGGGTGGTGCTCGCCTGGGACATGCACGACAAGGAATTAAGGATTTATACGGGCGACGCGCATAACCATGGCGGTGTGTGGGGTGCCATTCCCCTGCTTGTGCTGGATGTTTATGAACATGCATATTTTATCGACTTTGGATCGGACCGCAAGACCTACATTGAAGAATTCTTCAAACATGTTAATTGGGAAGCTGTGAACGAACGCTTCCTCCAAGTTAAAAGTTAAAAGATCAAAGTTCATCAAGAGTCGCTAATGTTACTCTTGATGAACTTGTAACTTTATTCTTTACAAACTATACAGTATGATCAAAATGAATCAGCCGGCACCTAATTTTGAAGGTGTGACGGCATATCAAAATGGAGAGTTTAAAAATATCAGCTTGGCTGATTATAAAGGCAAGTGGTTGGTTTTCTTCTTTTACCCGCGTGATTTTACTTTTGTCTGCCCAACGGAAATCAAAGGCTTTGGCGAGAAGGAACAAGCTTTTAAAGATTTGGGCGCAAAGGTTTTAGCGGCATCGACGGATTCCGAGTGGAGTCATAAAGCTTGGTTTGAACGAGACTTGCCTGATGTTAAATACCCAATTTTAGCGGATACCAATCATGCGGTCGCAAGAGAATATGATGTTCTTGAAGAGGCTGACGGTTCGGCACATCGAGGTTTGTTCATCATCGACCCGGAAGGTGTAATTCAGTATGCTTTGATCAGCGCCGGATCGGTTGGAAGATCTGTGGATGAAACTCTCCGAGTTTTGGAGGCTTTGCAAACAGGAGAACTATGCCCCATGGCTTGGGAGAGAGGTAAAGACACCTTGGGTAAGGCCTAATGAAAATACTGCGCGATTCAGGCGTGTCTGAGCTAATAGATATTAAAAAAGCGTCACACTGTAAATACATGTGGCGTTTTTTGTTTTTTTGAATTGATCTTGCTTAGAAACTCGCGGCACTGACACCCAGCATCATGGAAAACATGGCGCCAAGGCCCAAGACAGCAGCCATAAGCACGAGCACGGTTGTTTTATTGGCTACAAAGTCAGCCAAGAAGCCGTCGAAGGCGTCGTGATTCTTGCAGTTTTTGGAACTGCAATTTTTAGTATTTGCCCTGCGTTTTGTGGCGGGCTTGCGTTTTTTTGGTGTTGGCATATTTTGTTAGTTTATGCGTTTAAGCTTTTTGCTTTTCTTTTTTGGATGACTTGGACTTTTTGAGGATTTCTTCAACAGCGGATTCGTTCCAGCCCACGACTATTTCATCACCAATTTCTATTACAGGAACACCCATTTGGCCGGACTTTTTAACCATTTCATTGGCCGCGGCAGGATCTGCGGCTACATCGATTTCTTTATAAGTAATATCTCTATCTTTGAAGTAATCTTTGGCCAATTTGCAGTAGGGGCAGGTTGGCGTTGTATAGATAGTTATATGCATACTTATCAACAGTACTAAGTATAGCATAAAATTACTCTAATAACCAATCATCGAGCTCCAATATCCAAATAAATAACTGATAATAACCAATTTGGTTATTTGGTGATTGAAATTTGGTAATTTATCGGTGATTGAGATTTGATGATTAGTTATTTTAAATTACGCAAGTAATTTAACAGCATCCTTACTCCCCAACCCGTGCCGCCGACCTGGATTTCGGGCTTGAATTCTTTCTCCGCATAGGCCGGGCCCGCGATGTCGAGGTGCGCCCACGGTGTATCGTGAATGAATTTTTCGAGAAACTGGGCGGCTGTAATGATGCCGGCGGGGCGGCCGCCCACGTTTTTAACATCGGCTATTTTTGATTTGAGCAAGTCGCGGTAATGCGAGTACATGGGCAACTCCCAGATATTTTCACCGGCTTGCTTGGAAGCCTTGTTTAAGGCTTTTTTAATTTCAGGACTGGTGCCGAGCATGCCCGTAATTTCGTTACCCAAAGCGATAATAACCGCGCCCGTGAGTGTCGCGAGGTCTATCATGTAATCGGGTTTGATTTTTTGCGAGGCGTATGCGAGCGCGTCGGCGAGCGTGATACGGCCTTCCGCGTCCGTATTTTCGACTTCGATAGTTGTGCCGTCCATGGCCGAGACAACGTCACCGGGGCGGTACGCATGGCCGCCGGGCATATTTTCGACAGCGATGAGCAGGCCGTGGACTTCGACGTTGGGCCGGAGTTCGGCGAGGGATTTGAAGACGCCGAGCACGGATGCTCCGCCCGCCATATCGATCTTCATGTCAGTGATGCCGTTTTCAGGTTTAAGGTTAAGTCCGCCCGCGTCAAAAGTAACGGCCTTACCGACCAAAACGATCTTTTTCACCGTCCCCTTCCCGGGCTTGGGTTTATAAGTTAGGTGGATGAATTTGGCTTCGTGCCTGGAGCCGGCCGCGACAGCGATTGACGCGTGCATACCCAAACCCTGCATTTCTTCTTGGCCGCGGACTTTGCATGTGATGCCCGAACCGCGAACAGCGAGAGCTTGCGCCACCCCAGCCATTTCACCCGGATGCATATCCATGGCCGGAGTGTTAACCAAATCGCGGGCCAAAGCCGTGCCGCGGGCATAAATTTTCCCGACTTCAACACCCTGCTGTAATTCTTTTTGTTGTTTGGCGGTTTTAATTGAGATGATAACTTCGGTGAGCGTCTTTTTCTTTTCTTCGTCTTTTCTGGTGTGTTTGCGAAAGCCGGTAAAGTGATATGATGCCAATTCAAACCCCTCGGCCAAATATTGCGCGGCTTCAGGGGTTTTTTTCATAATCGAGACTATTCCCGTATCCAAAACAACGTCTTTGGCTTTAATGCCATTGGCCTGCTTAACTACGCGCGCCGCAAAAGATCTTAAGCTTGTGTCATGAAACTTCTTTTTCTCCCCCAGTCCGGCAAAAAATATGTGCTTGATTTTACCTCTGCCCAAAAGCGGCAACATGGCGGTATCCGCTTCTCTGCCGGAAAAACCGCGGCGTTTGAGCTCGGCGGATAAATCTTTATTTAAAGCTTCCGGTAATGCGGTGATTTTAACTTTCGGTTCGTCATCGGCCCATAGACCCACAACCAAAATATCGGTGTTATACGATCCGATTGCATCGGTTTTGTAACTATAATTCATACCGAAACAGCTTACGTGATGCGCAATTATTGAGCAAATTGCCTTTACGCAGAGCCAAGAGGCGTTAAAACAAAAAAACCTCGCATGGACGCGAAGTTAGACATTGCTCGAACAAGCGCAGTTTTCTGGATCGAGCATGCCCGGCAGCAGAGGAAAAACACTTGCAATATCAGGCGGCATCGCGCAAGAGGCGCAGACTTCGTACAAAGCTCCATCTTGATTAACGGCACTAATCTGAACACCTGATTTTTGCCCATCGCGAACAATGTACCAACTCTCATCTTTGGCGCTTTCACGCAGTTTGTGAACCAGTGTGGTATTGGGATTAATCGCATACGCATAACCACAGCGATCAAACATGTCATGATCGTGTTCCGAATCACCTTTGGCGATACTTCGTTCAAAGTCGATCGCGTAAAGTGAATCGATCGCATCGATATACGCACCTTTGTTAATTCCGGAATCGATATCGCGCTCGCCCGTGTAGGTTCCGCGGCGATTGGCCTGATAGTAAGAGCCGATAACCACGTCAAAGCCAAGTTGCGCGCAGAAAGGTTCGGCCACTTCTTGCGGGGCACCGGTGATGGCGATGAGCACGTACGGGTCATCCGTGCCGTCAAGGCTTTTCGCGATTTTAAGCATTTCCTTTGGAAAAACGTAAACCTTGCTTTGCACGCTGCGCGCTCGGGCGGCCGCGAATTTTTGAACTCGTTTTTTATTTACACCTTTGAAAACATGGGGAATGATGCTGATGAGTACATCGATAACGACTCGGAAAGGAGTTTCGCGTCTTTTGTAGCCCACAATGACCGCTCTAAGGGGCTTAACTATTGAACGCTTTTCAGGATAATTCTTGGCTATCGCCAGAACAAGATCTATGAGCAATTGCCATTGATAGACCGTGCCGTCGATATCCGAAAAAATCGCTCGAGTGGCATTTTTATGCTTAAAAACATTAACCGCTTCTTTAATTTTACTTTGTTGCATGTTTTGCTCCTGTTAAAGAACTGTCAAAAACCTAGCAGTAAACGCGCTCTTGGTCAAGATATTTTGACTTCTTATCGGTTGACTTAAAGCGCGTACACTGATAAAAAGCTGTAATCGGAGGAGACATGCGGCAAGATACGGATAAACAATCGATCTTTTGCAATTGCGATCCACAAGATTCTACACATCATCCCGAATGTTGTTTGCGTTGTCGATTTTGTCATAGAAAAGTTAAGCTGGCAT
>WJLP01000095.1 GCA_014728435.1 Candidatus Uhrbacteria bacterium | reverse complement strand
ATGTTTATGCTTGGAGCTTTTTTAACGGTATTCAACCGAGTGATATATCGGAGCAGGCTATTCGGGATATGGAAAAAATTGTAGAAACTTTTAAAGGCGCGAGCCAAGCTCCGGTTGTAAGTTGGGATGATGGTGCAAAGATGTCCTTGTATCGTAATTGCGAGTATGGCTATCAATTACCTTACCCGGAAAAATGGAACCGCGTGACGGTTGACGATACGGTTGCCAACGCGTCTTTTAAGGGCGATGGCATAACTGTCGCGGTTAATGCTTTTAAAGACGGTTTAGGGTTGGATGCTTTTGCGGATAAGCGTACGCAAGCGTGGCAGATAGAGCCTGTAAGCTCGCGCGACCAGCAACGTGATGGAAAACGCTTGATTGCTTATGAGTATGATAACCCGGAAGCGGTTTATGTGTTTTGGCAGGAGGGGGAATATAATTTGGAATTGGCCGTAACAGGCGATCAGGCGGAACAGTTTATAGTGGGGACCGGTTTTTTTACTGAATTTAACACCAATATAGCCGGCACGCAGATTTGCGAATAATTATTCGGTTGTCTTTAGACTCGGTTAGTGGATGAGGCGCTCAATTTTGAGTGTCTTTTTTTTGACAAAAAATAAGATTTATTAAAAAATGCTCTGCAGGAGGTGCGGATGAAGTTTGAGTTCATTTTGCAGGTAATTTTTTTGATGGGATTAAGTATTAGGCCTTCTTTTAGCGGATTTGGAGTTATTACGAGTTGGCCCAAAAAGAAATGTTTGCGTGAGATTCAGCAGTTAAGATTTTTGTTCAAATATTGCTTGCCCAAAACGTACTTTTTTACGGAGCCCATGATCACGCCAAACCAGGAACTGGTAATGTTCGTTTGGAAGAAAAGCGATCCCAGGGCGCTGATTTTTGTAGAGGAGAATAGATTGATGTTTGGAGCAATTTTCAGAAAGGCTAGTCTTTAGCCTTCTTTTATTTGGATCTGCAAGTTTGGCGGAATTTTTTCGATTGTATTTAAGGCGCAGGGTTCGTAATTTGGGGAATTTTGGTAAAAAAAGCCTCCGAAGCGGAGGCGGTGAGTTTAGTTGGCGTTTTTGAGAGTGTTTGCGATACGGGATTCAAGGAGGCGTTCCACCAAGTCAACGTGATTGCGGAATTGCGGTGCGGGTGATTGGACTTCGGGGTATATACCGATGGGGTCGTAGAGCGCGGCTTGCATGCCGGCGTTTAGCGCGCCTTGAATATCGGCTGTCGGGTTGTCGCCGACATGCAGGATGTTTTCGATCTTGACTCCGCAACGATCGGCGGCGCGCGTGAAGATTTCGGGTTTGGGCTTGGCAATGCCTTCGGCGCCGCTGTCGAGCAGTTCTTCGAAGAAGTGCCTAATACCAAAGCGCAGGAGGTCGTCTTCCAGGTTGCCGTTGGCATTGCTGATGGCTATGGTACGGAATTCGTGCTCTTGCAAAAGCAAAAGCGCACGCAGAGCATCAGACGGTATGTGGCAAAAATAGTTTTCCAGCTCCTGATGTGAGCGGAAGATTTCGGACAATCGTTTTTTGTCGGCCGGGGTAATGCTTGTGTTTTTTTCCGCGGCCACAGATAGTGCCAAGGTAAGCACGATATCTCCATAATGGAAATCGTTATTTTTACACTCCAGGGGAAGGGTGGAGTAATTCGTGCGCAGTTGCCAGTCAGCCTGCATTAGGCTGTAGGAGGGTATTGCCAGTCCGGTTTGCGCGAAGATTTGGCGACTCATTGTTTGGTAATCCGGGAATAAGAGCGTATGTCCCAGATCGTAAGAAATTACTTCTATACATGTAAAGTCGACGCTGGACCAACTTGCCATTTTGTCCGCCTTTTTGCTAAAAAGTGCGTTAATTAATTATCAAATTTTTTCTTTAAAGTCAAGACTCTTGCTTGTTCGCAAAAATTGTGATAGAAAGGATAAGCACTCTAAAAAAATACAACTTCAGGAGAAGCTATGAGTTCGGTGGAAAAATATCTTCAGTTGGGTTACCGGGGCATTGTAATTATGTCAACGGATTACAAGGAGAGGGTCAATGGTTATAAAGTTGAACATATTTGGCACAACGCGGCTTGCTATGACAATAAGACCGGACAACCTTTAAAGCTGGAAGTATATTGGAAAATTCGTTATGATCACTTACAAGTTAGAATTTCGCATCGACTTTTGAGAAAATCAGCAATCTCTCAAGAGGAATATGAAAAATTGTTACATGAATTTGGCGTTTTGGATGGGCCGTTGTTTCATCAGCGCAAATGCTTGAGATATTACGAGCAGGAGAAAATTCGTAAAGAAATGGAAAGATTAACGCCCATTTGCCCCATGTGCGGCAATCCGATGCAGATGAAGCATCAGGAATCGGATGCTTTGCCTTTTTGGGAGTGCGGAGGCTATAGAAACAGCAGGTGTACCGGCAGATTGCAAATATCCACCGAAGAACGCATGCGTTGGGACAGGCTTTGGATCGCTTTAAGACAAGATCGGCCGTAGCCGAACTACTTACCCCGGATATCCGGGTTTTTTAATTTTTTACTTTACCCATGAGGGGATAATGTGCAGGTTGGATAATATTTCGCCCGGGTCAAGTATGAAAATCAGGGCGATAATGATTGAATAGACGATTCCCACTATAAGATCTTTCGCGATATCGAATTTGGCATCTTTGCTGATGAGTTTTTTGCCGCTGTAGTGCATCATGGCCATACCTACGATGTTTGTTATCCAGTAATTAAAGATAAAAGCGGTTAAAAAAAAGTTTTTGGAAACAGGAAAGATAAAAGAGGTGAGTTTTAGCGCGGGCCAAGTCATTGCCCAGGCTAAAGGCACGTTGATGAAAAGATCGTTCCACCAGGAAAGGGGAGAGAGAACAAAACCGATTACAAAAGAAGCCGCGTGTTTGATGATGTAACGCGGATGGTGTTGGCGGGCGTAGGCAGAGACGGCTTCGTGAATTTTTTTAACTAAAATCGGCATAGGATGGTTATATAATGACAAATTTTATAGATTGTTACAAATATGAAAAGCCGCCCCGGGTTATGTAGTTTGGGGCGGCGGAGTTTAACCGGCACAAACGCGGGCTTTGCCGGAATGTTTGGCGCGATACATGAGTGTGTCGGCTTGCCGGTAGCAGTAGTCGGCGCTTTGTTTGACGTCTTTGGAGGGCAGGCGACTGCGTTCGATGGTATAAGTTCCGGCCGAGAAACTGCCGTTATACGGTTTGCCGGCATTTTCCGGCATGAATTGCACTTGCCGGAATTGTTCCAGAAATTCGTCGATAAGAGCAACTGAGGCATCGCCGTCTTCATAGCTAATAACCATGAACTCTTCTCCGCCATAACGGCCGGCAAATACGCTGGGGTGGGAGCCGAGGATTTCGGCCAAGGCTTTGAGGACCGTGTCGCCAAAGGGATGGCCAAAGTTATCGTTTACCGACTTGAAGTTGTCGATGTCGATTAGGGTGACAGCGGCTTGTTTGATCTTGCCACTCATAATGCCGTCTACGGTTTCTTTGAGGCGTTCGATTGTGGTGCGCTGGTTGGGGAGTTTGGTTAAAGCGTCCATTGTGGCACGGCGGCGGTCGTGGTCGATGTCGTTGCGTGCTTCGTAGCATTTACCGAACCATCGAGCCGCGTGGGCCAAGAATTCTTGATCCGCTTCCGTAAAGATGCGCTCGCTGGAAGTATCGTCGATGGCGATGACGCCCAGCATGCCGTTACTGCGGAAGCTAAAGAAGGCGTCCCAGCCGATATCTTCGGTTGGAGTCCAAATCCAGCCGCCGGAGCGAAGCTTGGACAGTTGTTCGGGAGTGATTTGTACTTGGCGAGAACTGACGATGGGCAGATGATTGCCATAGCCGGCCGCAAGGTAGAGGTCGTGCATGTCTTTGCCGCTTCTCAAGTAGGCGATGCGATCAACATTGACCGGTCGACCAATTTGTTCAAGCATCCACTCGAGGCAAAGATTGAACGGTTTGTGAAGGATTGCGTCAAGAACTTGAACCGAAAAGTCGAGCCGCCGGCGGGCTGTGTCCGGGTCGTACGTGCGCATGTGTCTTTGGTCTCCCAAGGCGCGTAAAGCGCGGTTTGTGCAATGTGCAGACAGTATTTATAACCTAAAAAAGCGTTCGTGTCAATTGACCATGCTTTAATATTTTGATAATTAGTGCAATTGTCGTACATTGAAAGGGTCATATTATGAATACGCGAGATAAACAGAGGCCAAAGATAGTGGTGCTGGGAGGTGGAACCGGAACGTTTACCGTTCTTACGGGTTTAAAGAAGTATGACGTTAATTTGTCGGCCGTGGTTTCCATAGCGGATGACGGCGGTTCGACAGGCAGATTGCGTGATGAGATGGGAGTTCTGCCTCCGGGAGATATCAGGCAGTGTTTGGCGGCTTTGGCGGAAGGAGATAATGCTTTGCGGCATTTGTTGAATTTTCGGTTTACCAAGGGCGAGTTAAGTGGCCATAATTTCGGCAATTTGTTTATTTCCGCGCTGGAGCAGATGTATGGTTCGGCGGAGAGCGGGATTAAGATGGCGCATAAGATATTGCGCGTGGCCGGCAGGGTTATACCGGTTTCGGCCAGAGCGTCCACGCTTTACGCGGAGTTGGATGACAGGTCGATTGTGGAAGGTGAACACGCGATAGATATGCCGGGCGGAGATCGGGCTCCGATTTTGCGTTGTTTTTTGGATCCGCCGGTTATGGCCAATCCGGACGCGGTGGAGGCTGTCCGCCAAGCGGATTTGCTGGTTATGGGACCCGGGGATTTGCATACCAGTTTGGTGCCGGTATTGTTGGTTGAAGGAGTCGCCGAAGCGCTGGCCGCGGCCGGCGGCAAGAAAGTTTTTGTGATGAATTTGGTAGCCAAGCCGGGGCAGACTCAGGGTTATACGGCGCAAAGTTTTTTGGAAAAGCTGGATGTTTATTTGCGGCCGGCAACTCTGGACGCTGTAGTAATAAATACGGCACCCGTGCCCAAGCCGGTTTTGGAGCGTTATATGCAAGCCGGAGAGCATGTTATTGAAGATGATTTGGGAGAGCCGGGTAATCCGCGTGTTGCGCGTGAGGATGTTTTGTCTGACACGATTGCCAGGCCAAAACCGGGTGATATGCTGAAACGCAGTTTGTTGCGGCATGACCCTGATAAGCTGGCGCGCGTACTGCTGGACTTGGCTTAGCTCAAGCTTAATCGATACCTACCGGGTGTCGATTTTTCTTTTCATAGATGTGTTTTTGGATTAAAATGATACTCGCCAAGTTGAATGTTGATCTGCGAATGGCGTATGTCTATCTGAGTATATTGTAGATGGCGGGTAAACTTTAAGTTCGATGTTTGATATTTAACCGCATGTTTATGTTTAAAAGTTATCTTTTTGTTTTTTTGGCGCTGATTTTGGCGGTTTTTGGCTTTGGGGCGGGTTGTGAGCAGAGGAGCGTGGATACGGAGTCGTTGAGCGGATTGGGTGCCTTGGTTGGAACCGACGGAAATGAACTTACAATTATGCGGACAACATCGAGTCAAGTTATGACTTATACAACCTCGTCGATAGAGACCGAAGAAAAGGGATTTAGCTATGAAGTCAGTTATCCGGTTTTTAGCGGAGGTGGTGAAGACGCGGTTGAAATGGTGAATAATAATATTGCTGATTATGCGGAAGAGCAGGTTGCGTTATTTGTTGAGGATTATGAAAACATGAATCATGAATATGATCCGGGGCCTTGGTTTTTAACTATTGACTATAAAATTTACCGCATGGATGATTTTTTTGTGAGCGTTTTAATGCAGGGCAGTATTTATTCGGGTGGCGCGCATCCGAATGTGTTTTTTAAGAGTTTTTTGTTCAATTTGGAGGAAGATGGGAGGCTGATGCGATTGGATGATTTGTTTAACCCCATGGCGAGGCGTATTAATCCACGGACCGGATCTCGGCAGGATTATTTGCAATATATTTCATCAGAAGCGATTGGTGAGTTAATGAGGAGGGATATTGGTGAGGAGGGCTGGATTATGGACGGCGCGGGTTCGGAAGAGGATAACTATGATATGTTCTATCTTACGGATGATGAGCTGGTGTTTATTTTTGGCGCGTATCAGGT
>WJLP01000094.1 GCA_014728435.1 Candidatus Uhrbacteria bacterium | reverse complement strand
TGAAAGAAGATCCAACTTTATTTATAAGAAAAATTTATGAATATGTAGGTGTTGATGAAAGCTACATGCCAGCCACACTGAATATTAAAGTTAACAGCGCGCAAACGCGTTTCTCGAAGTCCAAAAAAGGTATCATGAAATATCTTTTTTCAGCTTACAATATAACTAAAAAAACACCCTTAATTGGGAATCTTATTACATATCTACGCAAAAAAAATGTCCACGTAGGCATTGAAAAAAAAATTGATAAAGTAGCACTACATAATACCAAAGCTTATAAATTGGATGACAAAACAAAGCATTTTTTAACGGAGAAATATTTTCGTAAAGATATTGAAGAATTAAAAAAACTTCTGCCCGAACTTGAAATTAGCTGGTAAGCATATTAATCAGTTTATAATACTGACCTTTGAGTAAGTTATGAGTTACTGAAATTTTTAATTGGAATTTAATTAAGCTATCTTCAGGTGAAATTTCAATCCTCTGAATAAATTTACTATCGGGACTTCTTTTTGTTATCCCATCGCCAATAAAAAACGAGCAATTGTATTCGGATAGTATTTTTTCAACCTCGCGATTATGGCGATTATATGGCAATGCAAAGTAGTTTACATTTTTTTTGCATCTAATAAGCGTGCGCAATATCGCTTGAGATGTTTTAATTTCATCTCTAATCTGTTCAGGTTGAAGTTCGGTTAGTTTATGATGTGAGTGGAAGTGATTGCAAATATCCCAACCAAAATCCTCCAATCTGCTTATCTCGACCTCATTCAGCATCTTATCTTGGTCGTTGCCTAGCCTTCCTACAGTACCTATAAAAGCGGTTGCGATAAAAATCACACCGGTAAATCCATATCTCGCCATTATGGGCGCTGCTAAAACTAAATTGTCTTGATATCCATCATCAAATGAGATAAGAATTCTTTTTGAATTACTGTAATTTTTTAAGAATGTGTCGACTTCGGAAATTCTGAGGGTTTTGTAACCATGCTCGCATAGCCACTTCATCTGTTTTTGAAAAGAACTTATATTGACAGTGTTTTTTGATCCGTGTGTATCATTTACCTTGTGGTATAATAGAGTTATTAAATATTTTTTTTCAAAAAATTTATCAAAAAAATGTAATACTATAATAATAATTGTAAATACTATTTTTTTGAACATACGAATATTAAATAATCCGCCATGCTTTTTCGCAGCGGCTTTTTAGAATACCAAACACCGCCCCAGGGTTTTGGTATTTTCATACCAACACCAAAAGTTTGCAGTACAGTAAAACCCACGTTTTCAAATAGACGCGACCAACCATGCACATCTTGCATAAATGCGTGGTCTAGAGAAACTTGCGCATAAGAAAAGTTGCCTTTTAGAAAAGTCTGAGTACGTGCTAGTAAACTTACTGGATTTGGTACGGAGATTATTAACTTGCTATTTATTCTTTTATGTAGCGCCCTGAGTAGTGGTAGTAAGTCATAATATGGAAAATGTTCAAAAAATTCTGTTGCTACCACACAGTCAGCCCTACAGTTAAAGTCATCATTTATCAATGCAAAAACGTCATCATTTATTATTTCTACACCTTTTGTTGTTAGATGGTCGTGCCAGTCATGGTTTATTTCTATAGAATATTTATTACTTATACCGACCATGTCGAATATATCACCACGTCCACTGCCCAAATCCAAAATACTGTTAAAATTTTCTTTATTTATAATTTCCGCAACTTTTTCTAAACGATCCGTGTGCCAAGGTTGCGCGTGGCTATTTAATTTAAAATTACTACCTTTGATATTTTCCTGATAGTATTTTTTATAATTTTCAACTTCCATAATTCATTATATCAAGTATTTTTTTAGCTCGATTTTTCCACTCGAATTGCAATACATTTTTAAATGCATTATCAGCAATTAATTCAGCTTCTTCTGAATTATTTAATATTTGGTCAATTTTTTTTGCTAAATCTTCTGCATCCCCCGGTTTTACAAAATAAGCAGCTTCTTGATTTAAAATTGCTTGTATACTTGGTAGTTTGGATGCGATTATTGGTCTTTTTGATGCCATATATTCAAACATTTTTAACGGTGTCATGTGAAATCTATAATGCGCTCTATCAGGAAATGGCATCAACAATAAATCAGCAGATTTTTGAAATTTGGCCAAGGTGCTCTGATCAACTCGGCCCAATAGGACTACGTACTCTTCTATGCCAATATTTTTTGCAACTTGCTGGTAATAAGCAATATCTTTATCACTACCTCCTACAGCTACAAAATAAACCCCTTTTGTATGTATTTTTTTTAGGGCTAATAAAATTTCATCAATCCCTTTTTCAACACCCATTGTTTTGTAGCTTCCAGTATAGAGAAGTATTGTTGATTGCCGTATACTAGAAAAATCTACATCAAAAAAATCCATCAACTCAGCGCGTGCTTCCTGTTTATTAAGATTCAAGTTAAATGTTTCTAAATCAATGCCATTCGGCAAGCAGTGTACACGTTTGGCATGGAAGCCATTATTAAGAAAATTTTGCTTAATGAATTTATTCGTTGTAATAATATAATCTACCTTTTTCAAACATAATAATGCCAACATCTTCCCCTTATTGAACCAGTCATGGCATTCGTAAAGTACAGCTATTTTTTTTAATTTTAAAACAAAGGCAACAAAAGGATCTCGTGTGATGCAATGACTATTTTTATCAAACTTTTTAAACAAAATCGCAAGTAAAAATTCTACTTCATTCAAATAAAAAGAGACGCGTCCTGGCAACCAACTATTAAAATTACTAAAGTCAAAAAAATTAATATATTCTGTAACAAAATTTTTTCGTAAATGATAATAGTCAAAAAAAATTGTTTTGATACTATTATTTTTATCAGGAACGATTAATGACAGGTTCGCATCTTGTACAGAAAAAGCTTCACACATTTTCGCTATCTGGTAACCATGAGCTTTCTCAGTGGGAAATCTACAATTTTGTATATAAAATAATTTCATAGCTTGAGCAATATTGCCTTTGTTGACGTCAAACCTTCAAAAGCCTATCATGTTCGCATTAAAAGTAGCAAACAAAACATTTATCATTGAATTATGCCCTCCAATTCAGAAATAGCTAAACTAAAGCAAATAATCCTCAATCATAAGCAAATTTGTGATCTTGAATTGATTTTAAACGAAGCATTCGCACCTCTTCGTGGCTTTATGACTGAGGCTGAGTATCAGTCGGTTTTGGATAATACCAGGTTACCAAGTGGGCAAATTTGGCCTATTCCTGTTAATTTGGATGTGCCGGCTAATACAGATATTTCAATAGGGGAGGATGTGGTTTTGGTAGATCCTTATTTAAAACCGCTCGCGCAGATGCATGTTGAATCGGTTTATACCCCCTCAAAAGAATACGAAGCAGAAAAAGTTTTTGGTACATCTGCCGAGGATCATGCCGGTATCAGGGCTTTATACGAAAAAGCTCACTCAAAATACATAGGCGGAACTGTAAAGAAAATCAATAACATACATCATTATGATTTCCAGGATATTCGGCTATCACCCGCGCAAACAAAAGAATTATTCCGCCAAAATCATTGGGAAAAGATTATCGGCTTTCAAACTCGCAACCCAATTCATCGGGCACATTTTGAAATTATTAAAAATGCCCACACAGAGCATGGAGCTAATATATTATTGCATCCTGCGGTTGGGCCGACAAAATCCGGCGATATCAACTATATTAGTCGAGTCAGGACATATAGAGCCGTGCAAGAAAAATATGCAAATCATTTTGCATTATTAAGCTTATTGCCATTGGCAATGCGAATGGCCGGCCCAAAAAGTGCCTTGTGGCACGCCTTAATCAGAAAAAATTATGGCTGTACACATTTCATTATCGGTCGTGATCATGCGGGGCCCGGTGCCGACTCATCCGGTAAGCCTTTCTATGGCCCGAATGAAGCTATCAACTACGTAAAAAGCTTTGAAGATGAAATAGGAATCAAAATAATCACTACAAAGGAAATGGTATATGCATCTAATAAAAAGACATACATTTCCAAAGATAAATTAGATGAGACTGATGAAGTAAAAAAGATTTCAGGTACAGAATTTAGAGAAATGCTTCGCCAAAATCAACCCATACCGGATTGGTTCTCGTTTCCGGAGGTCATAAGTGAGTTAAAGAAAATAAAACGGCTCCAAGGCAATGAGGGTCTGGTGATCTTTTTTACAGGCCTCTCGGGTTCGGGAAAAACTACATTAGCCGAATCTCTCTATGCATATTTGCGAGAAAACCAGGATAGAGAAATAACCTTTCTAGATGGTGATGTAATTCGCCAAAACCTTTCCAAAGGCCTCGGTTTTTCTAAAGATGACAGAGAGGCAAACGTAAAAAGAATCGGCTTCGTGGCCAGCGAAATTGCCCGCCATGGCGGTATCGTTATTTGCTGTGCAATAGCACCATACGAAAGCTCGAGAAACAGTAACCGGGATCTTATAAACAATAGTGGTAAATATATCGAAGTTTATCTCTCAACCCCGCTCGAGGTTTGCATGGAACGCGACGCAAAGGGTTTGTATGCCAAAGTAAAACAAGGTCTAATCAAAGGCTTCACCGGAGTTGATGACCCGTATGAAGTACCGCAAGATCCAGAAATCACAATAGATACCAGCGAACGATCGCTTAACGAAAGTATAAACGAAATTGTTAAATATCTTCAAAGCAATCGTCATTTGGATATATAAAGCACGAAAACCGAAAGATGGCTTAAAATTGTACGATGTACGACGTACAATGTACGATGATTAGCATGCTTCACCTCACCATCCCAACCCGCAACGAAGCCCCCTACATAACCGACACCCTCCGGCGCCTTTCAAAATCCCTCACCGACCTCACAACCCCCTGGCAAATCATCATCGCCGATAACGGATCGACTGATAACATCGCCGATAAACTCAACGAATTTCGTACTCCTGACCATCGAAGCCTTGTCGTAGTTGGTTCGTACACCGTACCTCGTACAAATAAATCAGCTGAACCGGTTTTTGGTACGAGGCACGATGTACAAAGTACGAATTTAGTTTATTTAGATTGTCCCAAAGTCGGCAAAGGGGCGGCTATACTTTACGCCGCCAACCATTCATATCTCGCACCTCCTACCTCGTACCAAAAACAAAGTGAACCGAGTCCATTGTACGATGTACGATATACGATGTACGATAAGTCGGTTTTCGGTTTCATCGACGCCGACCTCTCCGCCGACCCTGATGCCATCCCCGGCATGGTCAACCGCATCCTCGAGGACAAAGCTGATATCGTCATTGCTTCGCGCCTCCTCATCACCAAAACCACAAATCGCAGTTGGCTCCGCACTATCAGCTCGCAAGCTTTTAACTTTCTAGCGGATTTAGTTCTAAAACTCGATGTCGAAGATGCACAATGCGGTTTAAAGATTATGAACGAAAAAGGCCTGGAAGTTCTAAAATCCTGCCAGGAGGACGGCTGGTTCCTGGATATTGAATTACTTGCGCACGCCAGAAAAAACAATCTCCGCATCGTAGAAATCCCCGTCCCATGGATAGAGTTCCGTTATCCGGAGCGAAAAAGCCAAATTAAACATTTCAAAGACGGTATCGAGGCAATTAAAGCGATCTTTAGAATCAACAGGACTCTTCGTACTTCGTACGTCGTACATCGTACAAAACGCGACTAACTTAGTTTATTGTACGACGTACGAAGTACGAAGTACGAAAATTGTACGATTTACGATAAAGTTCATGAGTATAAAAAGCTTCACGGATATTTTGGCTTGGAAGAAGAGTAGGATTCTTGCCAAAGAGATTTATGTATCCTTTTCAAAAAGTCGTGATTTTGGTTTTAGAGATCAAATTCAGCGAGCGTCTGTATCGGTTATGAATAACATTGCCGAAGGTTTTGGGCGCCGAGGAAACAAGGAATTCGCCTATCATCTTCGCGTTGCTAAGGGTTCGTGTTTAGAGGTTCAGTCTATGCTTTTTCTCGCACTGGATTTGGGTTATATTGACACAAATAGATTCGATGAACTAATGTTAATCTCAGTACAAGTACATCAGCTCATAAACGCCTTTATATCAAGTATTAAAGATTAAACTAATTTAATTGTACGATGTACGATTTAGTCAGTTAAGTTTGTACGACGTACGACGTACGAAGTACGATTCAGTCAGTACGATGTACGATGTACGATTAGTTTATGCTAAACTCTCGTGTCCGCTTTAAACAACTCCTGCTATTGCTGGGCGATTTTTTAGTGCTGCAAATTTCGGTGCCGCTCATGCTGTTATTGCGTTATGGCAGAATCGGTCCCGCGGACTACGATCAACACGCTCTACCTTTCCTGCTCCTGTCGTTAATTTGGTTGGTAGGCTATTACATTGCCGGCCTTTATGATCTCAAGCTCACGCGCGATTCGCTCAAATTCCTGCGCACCTACTTTGAAGGCATGCTCGCCAATCTTTTGCTGGCTTTTGGTTTCTTTTATCTTTTGCCCATCTTTGGTATTGCTCCGCGGCGCAACCTCATACTCTACGTTATCATCGTTTTGGTTCTAAACTATCTTTGGCGCCTGGCTTTCAATCGCATGATTGCCAAAACCATTTTTAAAATCCGTCTGCTGTTCATCGGCTCTCCGCAAGACGCGGGCCGAGTTGCCGAGCTCATCGAAGAAGCCGCGCCCGGCTTTGAACTTAAAGCGGTTTTACAAACGGCGCCCGGTACACGGTTCGACGACGGGTCTGTAATTTGGCACGCTTCGCCCGATGCCATACGAGGCATGGTTAAAGACGGCCAAATAGACACTATCGTCGTGGGCCACAAGCCCGAAGAAGTCCCCGGGCTTCAAGACGCGCTTTATGAAACAATCTTTTCAGCCGTCAGCCTCGTTGATCGCGCCGGCTTTGAAGAGTCGGCTACGGGCCGCATCCCGCTTGAACATATATCACAAAATTGGTTTTTATCGCATATTAACGAAGGCGACAAACGTGCTTATGAGGGCGTTAAACGCTTTTTCGACATTGTACTCGCAATCCCCATAGCAATTGTTACGGCATTCATTTATCCGCTCCTTGCCATAATGGTTAAGATCAGCTCGTCCGGCCCTGTTTTATACTCGCAAATCCGCATTGGAGCCAATCAAAAGCCTTTTCGCATCTACAAGCTCCGTACTATGCGTCAAGATGCCGAAGTCGCGGGAAAGCCGCAATTCGCGCAAAAAGATGATCCGCGCATAACCAAAATCGGCAAATTCCTGCGCGCGACACGTCTGGACGAGCTCCCGCAAATTTGGAATGTATTGCGCGGTGACATGTCGCTCATCGGCCCCCGTCCCGAGCGCCCGGAATTCGTTACAGAGCTCGTAGCGCAGATGCCGTATTATGCATTGCGCCACCTAACCCGCCCCGGACTCACCGGCTGGGCTCAGGTCCAATTCCCATACGCTTCCACCTTCGAGGAAAATCTCAAAAAATTGCAATACGATCTCTTCTACATCAAACACCGCACAATAATGCTCGATATCGCAATTCTGCTCAAAACCATCCGCATCGTCCTAAAACGCATGGGAACATAACTCCCTCAAACTTCCCCCTTATCATGGGGAGACTTCGTAATACAGCTCCCTGATAAGGGGGTTTGGGGGTTGTGCTCTCTATGCTATAATCACCTCATGAAACTCAACAAATTTTTCTCACTATCATCTATTGCAGTGATGGTTTTTGCCGTGACCGGCCCTGCCTTGGCCGCAGAAGCTCCAACCCCAACTTTATATGGGGATAGCTCAGAGTCAGCTCTCATCGGTGAAGCTCCGGCTCGAATGATTATCAACGATACTTTTCAGAACAATCAATGGTATCTCGATGCAATTAACGCCTACGAAGCTTGGGCAATCGCTCCAACTTCATCACCGCGCGATATTGTCGTCGCGGTTATCGACGGCGGATTTGACGACTCGCATCCCGATCTTAAAGGTGTTCTTTGGGAAGATCCCGATGAAATTATCGACGGCAAAGATAATGATAACGACGGCTATATCGACGACAGAAACGGCTGGAACTATGTCAACAACAGCGCCGATATCCGGCCCGTAGGCCAAGTCCGCGGCAACAATGGAGCTTGGGAGCACGGCACCATCACTTCCTCCCTTATCGCGGCGCGTGGAAACGATGATATCGGCATGGCCGGAATGGCTTGGAACGCCAAAATCATGCCTCTCGTCATCCTCGGTTCAGATGGCTCTGGCGGTACAGATAAACTCGCGCAAGCAATTCGCTACGCCGTCCGCCATCGCGCCGACATCATCAACTTAAGCCTCGAAGGCGACATGCTCGATCAAGATGTTGCCGATGCAATCCTCGAAGCAACAGCGCAAGGCCTGCTTGTTGTCATCGCGGCCGGCAACGGTTTCGACGGCATTGCGCACAACTTTGATGATTTTGAAATATTTCCGGCTTGCCATCCGGGAGCGGCCAACCAAAGCGTTCTTGTCGTAACCGGCACAAATCCCGACGGCTCTCGTTACCCTTCGGCCAACTACGGCTCATGCACCGGCCTCGCGGCTCCCGGCGGTGAAATCTTTGCCGCGCGCCCCACATACGAACCGGACGGCAATCGTGAAAACGTATCAGGTTACGGAGTTTGGAGCGGCACATCCATGTCCGCGCCGCTCGTCAGCGGTGTCGCGGCCATGCTCAAAGCCAAATATCCGGCCTGGACCGGCGAACAACTCGCGCGCCGCATCATAGACACCGCCGATCCGTTCGATCCGGCAATCGATTCAACCGGCATGGGCGCGGGCTCGCTTAACGCGTACGCCGCGCTTCAAGACGCGCCCGCTGAAAAATACGGTAATTGGAACTTATACGCTTCCCGCAAATACAACTCACCCACAGTCTTTATCATGGATCGCGACGGTAATGAACTCTACAGCTTTCCTGTGGGCAATCCGGGCGACAAACGCACCATGCGAGCGGCTTTTGTGCGCTGGGATGATGACCGTTTCCCCGAAGTCATGGTTACCGCCGAAGGGGATGATAGGGGAAAATGGCGCGTTTATCGCACAGACGGCGTACTGATTGCCGCCGGCCAGCTTGCCGAAGATATCGAACCCGCGATTAAAGGCGGAGCTCTCATTACAACCCAAGACCTCACCGCATCAGGTCGTGAAAACATATTGCTTACCGAAGAAGACGGCAACCGCGCCTGGCTCATCACACCTGATGAAACTAAGACCGAACCCATTGCATTAACCGAAGACACCAACTCCAACGGCGTGCTCGCGGTCAGCATCCAACGGCCGTTGCAATCATTCGTGCTGTTAAAAAGAGGGGAATCGGATTCGCAATTATTCCTGCTCAACCGCTGGAATTTGGAAGAGGGTACTGAAGTGGAAACCGAACATCCGGAAAACCTGCGCATGCAATCCGCTTTAACGCCCGACAACCGCCAACTTCTGCGTTTTGTGCAAAGCGGCGAACCATCCTACTTAATGGAACAGCACGGAATCATGGAAATCATCGGCAAAGAACAATCCGCCGATATAAATGTCCGGCGCTACCTGCAAGCGCCGCTGGGCATTTCCTTATCCAATCACGAGGGGCGCCTCTTTTATGACACTTGGCCTCGTTAATAACCTTCAAGCTCAGAACACAGAAAATGGAACAGGGATTGGTAAAAAAAGTTTACAAAAAACTAAAGTTTTTGCTACTCAACAAAAATTAATGTTCCAAGTTCAATGGTCCAAGTTTATGAATGAGTTTTGGAAAATGGTTAAATTTGGTTTTGTGGGCGCGGGTGCTTTTTTAATCCATTTCTGCTTGTATTATTTGTTTACACGCTTTTTAATGCCGGAGATTTATTCCGTGATTTTATATATCTTGGCCATGGGTTATGCTATGACATTTAATTATTCGGCGCACCGTAGCTGGACTTTTAGCGATCATCAGTCAATCCAAGGGTCTGTCTATCGATACGTTATTGTTGTGGGGCTGGCCGCCTTATTAAACAGCTCCATTTTTTACCTGGGTCACTATTTGCTCAATCTTTATGATTTATACGTAGTGCTTTTCGCCTCCGCGATCGTGCCTCTGATTACCTATGCCGGCCACAGATGGTACACATTCAAAACAAATTAGTCATACCGAACTTATTCCGGCGAAGGGCTGTATTTTAATTCGATGTTCGTGGTTTGATATACGAAATACGACATTCGTTGAACCAAGTTCCTCGGTATGTGTTATAATGTAAGTAACTATGGCAGACAAAGTTCACTTTGAACGTAAAAACGCGCTCGTAACCGGCGGCGCGGGTTTTATCGGTTCGCATCTTTGCGACCGTCTCATTAAAGACCGCAACGTAATCTGCGTGGATAATTTTATCACCAGCTCGGTCGCAAATATCGATCACTTATTGCGAGAACCGCATTTTGAGTTCATCAATCACGACATAACCCAACCTCTGCATCTCGATCGCTACACCG
>WJLP01000093.1 GCA_014728435.1 Candidatus Uhrbacteria bacterium | reverse complement strand
GAGTTCGGCCAGATTGAACAATGGCGGGGATACGGTTTATTTACGAAACGGCCAAGGCGAAGTGTTGGATGAATTGGCATATGACGGATCCAAAAAGGGTCATTCGTTTGCGCGCATGCAAGATGGTGTTTGGCGCGAAAGTAATAAGCCTACAAAAAATGCGGTGAACTTTACCGGACAAAGCAAAGATGCGGTTGAAACACGAGTTGACGAAAGTGTGAATGCGGCGGCGATAACGAGTGCGCGGGCATCGAGCGCCAAGAGCTCGAGAAAAACGTCAAGCGGATCCGCGAGTAAAAAATCCAAATCATCATCTATAATTTCCATAACCGATTTTTCTATGTTGCATCAAGATTCATTTGGCGGTATGCGCGTAAAATTACGCGGAACCGTTGGCACATTGCCCCGGCATGTTTCGGGTCGGGGTTTTATTTTACTAAATCACGACGGCAGGGGTTTACTGGTGCGCGTGCCGAGTTATAAAAAAGTACCGCAATTCGGCGAGTTTTTAACCATAACCGGTACATTAAAATTTAATACTTATGAGCATCCGTATTTATCATTGACTAAAAAGGACGACTGGAAGGTGGAGAAGCATACAAAGATTAATCCCAAAATCAGGGACATTTCCCTGACCGCGCCCAAAGCCGAAACGGCTTGGAGTTTGGTGGAGGTACAAGGCGAAGTTCGCGATGTGTCGGGCTCGACAGTGCATATGGTGGTTGATGATATGGATGTTGATTTTAAGATCAAACCGGGCGTGGCATACAGGGCCAGCCGTTTAAACAAGGGTGACGTGGTAAAAGTACGAGGCGTTTTGGATATCACGGATGATATTGCCGTGGTACTGCCGCGAACAGCCCAAGAGATTGAGCTTGTTTCACACGCGCCGGAGAGCTTTGCGGCTACCAGTCAAAATGAAAGCGGGATACCGGGCTGGACTCCGTTTGGCGCCGCGGCACTTGCGGTTGGCGCGGTGGAGGGCTTAAAGCAGATTAAGAAAAAGGTTAAGAAAGAGCAGGCCCATAGCCCGGCTTATGTCAAGTAAAAAACCGGTGTTAACCGGCGACGCTATCGCGACTAGCTAGGATTGCCGAGGGATGAGTTGGTAATAACGGATATAATCGTCTTCATTGAGCTTGCCGCGAGAATATTGTCTCAACTCTTTAAGCTCAAAGCCACAGGCGGCGCAAATGACATCAAGAAACTGGCTTCTGAACTGCCGAGGGCACCAATGCAGAGTATCGATATATTGCTCGCCCACGCGATGAAGGTATAAACGACAAAGATTGATATCTCCATTTTCACCGATTACCGGGCGTTTGAATAACACTTCAAGCACTGCATTATTTTGAGCGATACAAATGACATCATTGAGTTGCAAGCTGGTTTTTTCGCCCCTGAAGTAGAGCGTCTTCATGTTGCCTCCCGGCTTAAAGTACGATGCCACATATTGCACAGCATTTTGAGGCTTATGTCAAGCCGAAGATTAAATCTCGGTTTATAAAAAGACGCCCGTAAACGGCGTCATGAGTAGATTTTGGGAATGACGAAGACAATGAGGCCCACGCCTTGAGATGCTCGGTCATCGACCATGTCGCTGATGCAAAGCTTGTGGCGGGGGGAGAACTCAGCGCAAGCCCTGCAATTGCTAAACAAGCTGTGCTTGGGTACCACAATCCCCTTTTGCGTCTCACCCTCGTGATAACTGCGAATGACATTGGCGGTTCGGGCTATTTGAGGAATTTCCGAAACCAACTCGTGGGAGTGTTTAGCGATCGCGCAGAGGTACAATGTGTCCACGATGCCGCGCACGGCCATGATCATGCGGTGCGACGGATCGATACAGCCGTTGATGACTCTTAGTCCGTACATGCGCGCAATATCGGGCAGACAAGCTTCTTGTTCGGCGAAGGTTTTCGCCGTGGTACCCGGAGTGGGTCCCGGGATGGCAAGCGCCCAATAGCCGGGTTCGCGGTATTCTTTGCCGGCGTCAGGCGGAGGGTCGAAAGGCGATAAGGTTGTAAAACCTTCCGGGAAATTCGGTTCTTTCCGCCACCAAGTTTCACTTAGCAAGCCGGCTGATACCAAGTCGTGCAGAGTCATGAGCGGGGGGATGAACCAGAGCACCGGGCCGTAATAGCCGAATGTTCTGGCGAAATACTCCATGCGATAGATTTCATCATCTTCGGGCAAGTGCTTGGGAACTACGAGATTGGCTTTGCGTTCCTCGAGCGAAGCACGCTCTGACGGAGGTGAATTGACTATGAGGAAATCCAAAAAATTCATGGTGCGAAGCAGTGCCAGCTTGGCCTGTTTTACGGCAAGCGACTCTTGCTCCGGCTCGGGAGCGGGAGGGATTTCGCTTAAGCGCGCCGCACTGCGCGCTTCGTCCAGAGTTTTGGGCAGCCGTGTTCCGCTTGAGGGAGGAGGCGCGGAATCACCAAGGCCCAAAAACGTTTTGGCGCGGAAGCGGCCGCGGCGCGATTCCGGAACATCTTGGGTTTCAACTTTGACGCGGCCGGTTAATACAAACTGAAATGTCTTTTGAATACTTGGAACGGCAACAGGCACATTGTTCGACGTTGATTCGGCGTCCGATGGAGCCTCTTTGCCATCGCCCAAGCCTCGCTTGGTATCCACTTTGGGATCATCAGGGCCGTCAATCACAACTTCGTAACGGCGATCATCTATTCGCTTCATTGAAGCCTCCATTGTCGAGGTGCATTATGTGATAGTCAACCAAAAAAAGACGCCTGAGTCAAGCGTCGAACATTATTTGACGAGAGCTATGGAGCATGGCCCAAAGACTTCGCTCGTAGAGAAAACATACTTCGGAAATTATCATTAAGAGATGTTCGATATCTGATTCGCCGGGCTGGTGGGACTTTTTGCCATACATGATAACCTGACCGCTGCGCAGATTTATGAGCACCCAATCAGTGTCGGAATGCGCAAAAACATTATCCAAAGCCCTCTTGTGTATGGCTAAGCCGATGAGGTAGAGTGCCATTTTTTCGGCTTGGGTTTTGGCCAAAAATTGCGCGGGGGTGATGTTTACCAATTCATGCGCTTCGGGTTTGGCATATGTTTTGCGAATGATGGAAAAAGCGGAAAGCAATTGCTTTGAAGGTTGACCGTCAGACTTGGACATTTGCTTTCTCCACGTTGGAAAGATCTGTAATTGATTTAAACTAAAAAAGACGCCCGTGTCAAGCGTCTTTTGCAGTTATAGGTTAACTTTTTTGCCGGGATCCCACGTGCAGGTAGAAGATAATCTTAGTAAGTAAGTCCAGCGCGAGGTAGAGCAAGGCGGCTAAAGCGTTATTAATGAGATACAGCCCCTCGGGTGCCAATATGAAGACAATCGGAAAAACAGCCCAGCCAAAAAAAATGTAGTTGGCGATGAGCTTGTGATTTTCTTTTTGGGCTTTGCCTTCAAACAATAATTGTATTTGCCAGAAAAAGAATAAACAGCCGAGAATAAAGATAAGCCACTTGATTGCGCCGGCACTAACCGAGGCCAAGGTGCCGGTTAGCATGACCAAAATGTTTAGAATTATAAGCGGCAGGAATGATTCTTTGTTGGTTTTGAGAAATTTGGCGATTGATACTATGAGCAAAGAACAGCTGGCCGCGTAAAAAAGCCACCTGGTGTAATAGATGGCGATACCCGCTTGGTTATGCGCGACCAAGGAGCCTTCGGCAAGCACGGCGTAGGAGACGAGCGTTATGGATGACACTAAAAAAGCGGCGCCGTACCATTCATTGTTTTTTCGCTTGCTGAAAAACCAAATCGCGAAAAACAGAAAAACCGCGAAACCGAGGAGAAAGACAAGGGTGGGATTTGTGTACATATTGCTATAATTATACCATAGACACCAGTCTCAAACTTTCTCTTGCCAGTTTTTGCACTATTTGATAATCTCTTATACATTAGCAAGTAGCAATCACCGCTTACAGCGGAGTCCCGCGGTAATTCTGAATGTAATATTGGGGCGGGATTAGCAATTAATTCTGTTTGATTTAGTAATATTGCTATCTGCTGATTGCTAATCGCTAATTAAGTTTGCGGGTATCGTATAGAGGCTATTATGCCACCTTGCCAAGGTGGAGAGACGGGTTCGATTCCCGTTACCCGCTCCATCCTACGCTAAAGCTACGGGCGGCAAGCCATTTGTAAAATGGTTGATGCCGCCGGCTTTGATAAGCTAGGTTCGTGCATTAAGCTGACCAATTGGTCGGCTTTTTGCTTTTTTTTCCGATTTAGTGCAGAATGCGAAACGTGAAGTCCGTCAAGCAAAAAGTCCATAAAGTCTGTCGCGTTAGACGCGATTAATAAAGATTGATCAAACCGCTTGATGGACATGACAGACTTGATGGACTTTAAACTTAGTATGGATACAACAGAGAAAAAACAGAAAGAGCTTCTAATTTTGCAGAAAGACCATCTTCAGGCTTTGAAGGAATTTTTGGAGACGCAAAGCGAACGTGAGGAGAGGATGGAGAAAGCTTTTATCATCCACGTTACGTGTATGGATGAACGTGACAGGTTCGCGGTTGATGCCACGGGCGAGCCTTATGGATCGGCGGAAATGTTTGCGTCGGCCGGAGGTTGCCTTACGCAAGATAGAGATGCCAAGCATGGCGCGGAAAAATTTGTGGAGATTTATGGTGAGCAGATTCGACAAGCTGAAAAAGACGGCAAAGAAATTGTGGTTTATTTGATGCCGCATACTTGTTTTGCGGATAATTGCGCGGGTTGTGCGGCCTTTAGCGGCGACGAAGAGGCGGAGTACGTGTATTTTTCAGCTTTGGCGGATGAACTGAAAAAGCTGCCAGAGTTGAGTGACGCAAAGATCCATACGGATATGTATGATACAGATACGCATGAAGTGGTTCCGTTTCACGGACATGATCATGATGAAGCTCATGCTCGGGCGGCAGATTATTTGCAGAGTGAGAAAGGCATGGCCACAAATGCGGAGGTGGATGAGTGGGACAGGTTTCACGCGGGGTACAGGATTTACGTGGGTGGCAAGCCGCTGGCTTGGACGCCAAGGCGGAACGTAGCTTATCATCTGCACGGAGGGATTGGCGAAAAAGAGTTGATTGATGGAATAGCGTTAGCGATGAAGATCATTAAGACGCATTCGCATGCGGACTTGGAAGAACATGTGCCGGTATTGCAAATTGACCATGTATTTGGCGATGACCCAGTATTGGATATGGATAATGAGAAATTGCTTGCTAAATTGAATGAGTCGAAACAGCTTAAAGATGCCGGAATAGAGCTTGTGGAGGATGATATTTTTATCGTGAGGACAGAGACTGATCCGAAAACTTGGGAAGGCGGGCCGGTTAGCGCATAAAGCGCTTGACGCGGACCGATGGTAATGTTATATTTCGAGCGCACCTTCAATGAAAAAAGCAAAAGCTCCGCGCAAGCGGAGTTTTTGTTTGCCGTGAAGCGGTTTTAGATATTGGTAACCGTTAATGTTTCCGAAGCGATCCGGATATCGGAATGTTTCTTTAGCGCGGAAAGAATTGAACGATGCAAATTGTTTCGCATTGCGCGGCTGGTATGCGCTTCGGTTACGTACCTGATGCGCAGCATTATCCAGTTATCGGTTGGTGTTACAAAAACCACGGGCGACATTGTGCGCGCGGAAAGATAGTACCTTTGCTGCAAGCGCCTGACTTCTTTTTCGGCTATCTTGGTAATTTCGGCTGTTTTCTTTTTCGCGAGTGCTTTGAGTTCCTTTTCCGCCTTTCTCCAGTTGCTATCGTGTGTAATCGGGATGGAGATTTCGTCCCAAATGAATTGATTGTCTTTTGTGTAATTATTAACCGTATTAAATAACACATAGCCGTTAGGTAGCATGGTTATTCTGCCGGTGGTTTGATCGCCGTCAACCCATTCTCTAAGTTCGAGCAAGGTTGTATAGAACAAACCGATATCAATAACGTCACCGGTTTTTCCGTTAACTTCAATCCTATCGCCAACAGTGTAGATTCCGGTCATGAGAATGGCGATAGCGCCAGCAAAATTTTTAAATACATCTTGCAAAGCAATAGCCACGCCGGCGGCCACAAGGCCGTAGGCAACCAAGAGCGCCTGCGGATTAATCAGCCAAATCTGCAAGGCAACAATACCAGTGATTACAAAAAATAACAGGTCCGTTGTTTTTCTAAACGTATAACGTGATTTATTATCCTCGATTCTGTTTGCAATAAGACCTTCCAATAATACTTCGAAAACAAAATAAGCCGCGGTTATCGCCGCCAATGTGTAGAGGATTTTTTCCAAATCCGGATTTTGGAATCTTAAATTCAAGTACCAACCGGCGATGGTTAAGATTAGAAATATAGATAGATTAAAAACTCTACGAAGCATTAAAAGAATTATACCATGAATTGCACGGACTGCGGCAATTGCCCTTGCGTGGCTTTTTTGCCGGACATCTATTGACGCTGATATGGATGAAATGATTTAATTATGGAAGTTCTTTGTAAGGAGAAGGGCCATGGGCAATAAAGGTCTAGTTGCGGCAATAATCGGATCGGTAGTCTTGCTTAATGCGGGCATGCTAAGCGCGGCTTATTTCAGCCCACCCGGGCCCGAGCCAGGCCGCGTCTGTGTTTTGGACGCGGAAACTATCGCTTATACCGAAACCACGGGCGCGCGTAACCACTATGCGCCCAAGCGGCATACGTACAAGCCGGGCGATATGGCGAAGAGCATCTTCTCCACCTTTGACGGATTGCGCATGGATGAGGACGGCGGCTGGATCGCCCAATTCAGCAATGAGTACAGCGGAAAGACAAACTCTTTTCCCGTTACGTACTGCGACCTCAAAAACAGATAACCGCAATCACGTTTTCACTCGCCTCAAGGAGGCGTTTTTATTTATATTGCTTTTTTTTGCTTTTTTAGCTAAACTAGCGACTACAAAAGTTAGGGCCCGTGGCGGAATTGGTATACGCAACGGACTTAAAATCCGTGGCCGCAAGGCTTGAGGGTTCGAGTCCCTCCGGGCCCACCATCGAGCTAAACTCGATTGCCCAAAAAACATGAAGCAACGTTAAACGTTGCTTTTTGTATTATTAAGGAGGGGCTCGAAGGGAGACAAGAGTCCCGAGCGTGTCGCGGAACCGTGTGTAGCCGACGCGGTACCCAAATCGAAGTGGGGGGATATTCTCCGAGGCTGCTTTCCTTCTCTGAGGCTACGGATGACACGGCCGGCGGTAGATTTAGAGAAGATTGCTCTTCAGAGCTACATTTATAGCTTGTGAATTAGAAGAATTAAAACTATCCCCTTTACGATTGACAAAATAGCGGTGTATGGTAGATTATCATCTCGCACCTTAAGGGGGTATAATGCAGGAAAGTAGCAATCCGCCGGTTGAGAAGGAAGCAACCATACCTTGTTCAGCTCCGGTCTTTTGCTCACCGAGTTCCAGTCCGCCGTCGGAGCAGGTGGTGATCGAAGACCACAGCTTGCGGGACGTGTTGGTAAGGTTGTGCCGACCCACCCTGGCACCCAATGCGACAGATCCGCGCAAGCACTTGGTTTTGACGCTTATAGAATCTTTTTCCAAGCAAGGCAATTCCTTGGATGAAGAACAGGTGGTCAGAGCGGTTGATGTGATTATCGCGCGCGAGCTGATCAAGTATGATGTCGCGAGCGGTTGCTTTCGCCCGACTATCAAGACGCAGGAGATAATGCACAAGCTCTACATCGTGATTTGCGGTGATTGTGGCGCATCTAATATCATCCCCAAGCCCGGGGATGACGGATTACGCGAAATGATCTCATGTCACCACTGCGGCGAATTTGTGAAGTAGACCCCTCTTCCGACGATCCCCACTGCGGGATCTTTTTTGACCTTGATTTTCAGGATTGTGAGCCGATTGGCGCGATTGCTGACTTTGTAACTTGAGTATAATCGTGTAAATCGAGTGATTTTTCGATCCTGACGCGCAGTTGGCGAAACGCGCCGCTTTCGATAGTGAGCAGGTCACGCTGAAAAACAAGATTAAAAAAGCATGCTTTAAGCGCATGCCGGGTGGCTTGAGTTATGTAAAGAATATGCCGAGAGAGTTTTACCGGAGAGTCTGTTAAAAAACTCGCGGGTATGAGCTATGACTAACGGGTCTTCGAGCAGGTTAGCCGGAACCCCACCGGTACCCACGTGCGCGATTACTCCCACCCAATCGCGATTATGGAGGCGATTGAATTTGTTTACACCGCGCCAGACGGATATTTGCGTTTTATATTCGCCGCGCTGAAGGCCGGATCCAACCGGGGTTTCGTTAAGAAGAACAAAACGCGCACCCTTTGAAGCCGCACTTGATTTGACTTGCACACAAAGCGTGGGGTAACCATGCATGGGATGGTCGAAGAAAAGATCGATTTTATGGTGCATATCGTTTTCGATGGTAGCCATGCGCACTTTGGCTCCGGCTTTGGAAGCCGCGTAGGCAAGCCGCGCGCAAGCCATGGCGCTTTGGCAATAAGGCATAAACATAGCCGGATTGAAATCAAGATGTTGCCAGGAATCCATTAGCAACAACCTGCCGCCGGATTCAAGCTGAATAAATGCGGTCATCAAATGATTTTGCGCTCTTATGGCCAGGCTGAAAGCTTTTCTTACAAGCCAAGCCTCTTCTTGGCACTTATTGGCGAGAATAATTTCGGAGAGAGCGAGATGAAAGACGGCCATGAGCGAATGGTACGCTCCGGGGTGCCTGCGAAAAACTCGTTTATATTTGGCGCGCACATCTTGAAAAGCATGCCGCAATTCAAAACGATTCAGTTCAACCAGATTCGGAGCAAAGTCCTCTCCGTCCGCTTTGGCGATTTTGAGCCACTCGAGATAGTTTTCGGACAACGGCTTGCGCTTGCGGCCGAGTTTGACCGGCCTGCCGACTTGGGAGTCACGGTCTCTCATGGTGAGCCTCCAAATATGAGATTGCCCATTGCAGCAACCTCCTTGTTGTGAAAAGTCCTCATCTTAATATAACGCTTTTTTAGGGTTTGTCAAGCGGGGCAATAGCGTGTCATGCATCTGGACACTACGCGTTTATTATGTTAATAAGGCTTAAATAACAATTTTTTATGCAAAAATCATATCTATATTTACTTGGAGGACTGGCAATTATAATCAGCGTATTGGCCGTGGCCACACTTTCTTACGCGGGCGGATCGAAAATCCGCATTCCTTTGGTGACATCCGGATTAGAAACCATTATGGAAAATTTGAATCCTCCGGGACCGGAAAATTTGACCGCGCCCACGGATGATTTGGAAGTTTTGGTTGGCGATGCTTTTGAGCCGCAAGCGGAGGAGGAAAAAGCGGAAAAAGCAACCACACCGACCGCATGGAAGAACTTTAGTTTTAACGGCTATAGTTTTGAAATTCCGACGGATTGGGAAACAGCCTGGCCGTCGGTGGAACAAGGTTACACTACCATCCTTTTTAAGGACGCGGACGATAAAGTGGTGGGCGAGATCGTAAGCCCTCCGCCGGTTACGGGTTATGAAACTTGGCAATTTGAGACCAAAGAGAGGGTCGTGACCAAGGATGGAGAGCGTTTCAAGCTCAGTTTAATGCTGGGAAGTGTCGTGGAAGATTATGCCGACGGTTCAAACGGCGGTTCATTGAACATGGTTTTCGCGCAAAAAGCCGATACCGAGAATATGGATGATTCGCTGTTTAACCCGGCGCGCGGCATCCAATTTTTGTCCAATGCGGAGGGCACGGATAAAATTTTTGAGAGGATTTATAAATCCTTAGCACCGGAAACTCCCTGGCAAACTTTTTCGGGTGACCATTTCCGTTTTCAATATCCGGAAAATTGGACGGTTGTAAGTGAAGGCGGCGCGGGTTCAAGATGGGTAGAATTTTATGATGAAACGAATCAGCTGGCCGCGTTTATGAAATGCCCCATACCGGAAACCGGTTATGAGGGTTATGAGATGAGTGAGGCGCACAGAACTTTGTCGCGCGCGGGCATGAAGTATGCTTTGGATTATTGGCACGGTGAAGCGGTGGATGACCGTGGCGATTTGGAATTGATCATGATGGAGATGATGACGCCGCCCGAGGGAATGGAAGGCGGTTTTGGCGGGAGCACGTGCGCGCTAACGGCCGAACAGGCGGATATGACGGAAATTTTTGAGAGGATACATCAGAGTGTGACCGTGAGGAATGCGAGCAGGTACGAGAGCTTATAGCTTATACCGCCAAAGGCGATCGAGAGCTGATGGCGGTTAGCTGATACCGCCAAAGGCGGTCAAGGGCGGGTTGCGGTTCAAGAAGCATGGTAAACAAAATCCCAGCTGAAGCTGGGATTTTGATTGTATGACTTTAGAGCGCGGTAACAGTGACATCGTTGCTGTAGGTTCCGCAGTAGCCTCCCAGGTATTCGCAGACTCGGAAGTGGTAGGTGGCGCCGGGGGTTAGGCCGGTCCAAGTGTCTGACCTGACTTGGGAGTCGGACAGGTAATGATATTCATTGCCGGGGTAAACCGGGTCCGGTTCTTCATCCATAACCACTTTAAAGCCTTTGGGCGAGGTCATATCCGCCAGCTCCCAGGCGATTTCAGCTTTGCCGCCGGCAAGAGGCGTGACGGTCAGGTCGATAGTGCCGGGCATGACATCTTTAGCAAAAGCGCCGTTGGTGGCGACCGTGATAGCAATATCGTTGCTGTAAACTCCGCATTTACCGCCAAGGTACTGGCAGACGCGGAAGTGGTAGGTTTTGCCGTCAGCCAGGCCGGACCAATAATCGTGGCGCGCCGAGGAATTGGATTTATAATGATACTCATTGCCCGGGTAAACGGGATTGGCCGTTTCAGACATAACCACTTTAAAGCCTTTAGAGGCATCGAGCGCGCTGGTTGTCCAGGTGAGTTTTACTTTGCCCGGGTCGGTGAGCTGGCCTTCGAGGGCAATGGAGCCGGACACGGCGGGAGTGTCTGCTTTGGGTTTGTCGGGTATTTTTTCGGTTGACTTGGGAGTTGCGGTGAGGTAGTGGCCGATTTCGGATTTGGAGATGAATTTGAGGCCGCCTGCCGGTTTGACCCAATAAGCTTTGCCGTAATGATGCACGCGTAAAACGATTTGATCACTTAAGCGATTGTGAAGCCCGGCATCACCCGCTTCGAGCTTGGCAAAATTAGCTTCGTCGATGCCGATGATTTTGCGAATTTTTACCGCAGAGCTTGTGCTTTTCGGCGGCTCTTTTTGAGTTTCTTGTTTTTTCTCGACTTTCTTTTGGAGCTTTTGACCCTCGCGAATCGCTTTCACATCTGACGCGGTAAGTTGCTTGAGTGTTCCATCATTGTTTACGAGATAGGCTTTCCCGTGGTGATGGACACGGAGCACCACTATGCCGGCAAGGCGATGACGCAAACCGGAGTCGCCGGCTTCGAGCTTGGCGAAATTGGCTTCGTCGATGCCGATGATTTTGGTTTCCTGTGAAGCGGGCTTAGTATCCGGAGTAACGGTTGAAGCGTCAGAGCCATCGCGGCTGGTGACAATGATGAGGCG
>WJLP01000092.1 GCA_014728435.1 Candidatus Uhrbacteria bacterium | reverse complement strand
CATTAAAACAGCCGGTGCGACCCGCCTTTGCGCTGCCGGTGCCATCTTTCTTGCCGATAACCCGAAAAAAGCATACAATAAACTCTCGAAATAACGTCCTACGTCCCGCGTCCTACGTCCTACGTTAAAGCTACGTGGTACGATTGGAACAGCCTGCCCCGCATTTGCGGGGAGCGACGTACGACGAATTATCAAATTCTTAATTCATAATTCATAATTTCTTATAGTTTATGCGTTTTATCGCTTTCCTCACCATGCTCGGCTTATTCGCGGCCGGCATCCCGGCCCACGCCGAAATCGCTTCGGCAAATCCCGGCCAACTCATTAAGGGTTCTCTCGACACGGTTTACTACTACGGAACCGACGAGAAGCGCTACGTCTTCCCCACCGAAAGAACTTACAAATCCTGGTATGGCGAAGACTGGTCCGGCGTTGTTACTATCCCGGATGAAGAACTCATGAGCATTCCTTTGGGCGGCAATGTCACCTATCGCCCCGGTGTTAAGCTCTTAAAAATCACTACCGACCCCCGGGTCTACGCGGTTGGTGCGGGCGGCACGCTCCGCTGGATCGAAACCGAAGATTTAGCCGTTGAGCTCTACGGCGAAGACTGGGCCGACAATGTTGATGACCTTCCGGATCCGTTCTTCATCAATTACAAAATGGGCTCACACATCACAAATGCTTCAGACTTCAATCCCTCCGGTGAAAAATCTGTCGCAACCGACATCTGGAAAGACAAAGGTTTGCCGGAACCGGAAGATGGCATGATGATGCAATAATTCAAGAATCTGAAAATCTAAGAATCTGAGCCATTGAGCTCAGATTCTTTTTATTCCAATGTACACAAATATTATACGATGTACGCTTGCCGACCGTAGCCTTGGCGTAGGTTGGATGTACGAAATACGACGGACAACTCGTATTGGACGATGCGCGTTGGACGATGTACAATATTCGTATTATGAAATTCATCACAAACCTTATAGCAATCTTTGCTTTACTTGTCTTGACGGCGCCGCCCGCTTCAGCCGAAACAATCAGCTCCGGAGATCTCATCAAAGCCTCCGGCTCGGCGGTTTATTATTACGGCGCCGATGGCAAGCGCTACGTCTTTCCGACAGAAAAAACTTTTTTCAGCTGGTACGATAACTTTGATACGGTCAAAACCATCTCCGATGGCGACCTGGCCATGCTTCCAATTGGCGGCAATGTTACCTACCGTCCGGGCGTGCGCATGGTAAAAATCACTACCGACCCAAAAACCTACGCCGTGGATACCGGCGGAGTTTTGCGCCATATCACAAGTGAATCCGTAGCCATAATATTATACGGCGATAACTGGAACACCAAAGTGGACGATATCCCTGATGCGTTTTTTACCAACTACACTATGGGCGATCCCATAACAAATTCTGCGGATTACAACCCGGCCGAGGCCATGGCGGCCGCAACCGAAATCAACGCCGATAAAAACCTCACAACACCACCGGATGACCCCGAAGATCCCGAAACACCTCCCTCCGCCAACACCGTACAATTCGGTGTCAGCGACTCCACTCCGCGTCCGGGTGACGTAATCACACTTAGTGTAACAGCCGACCAAGAAGAGGGGGTCGACGAAATCCAAATCTTTGTGGACGAAATCCTGGTTACAACCTGCACCAGCAACAACACTTGTACCGGCGATTACCAAATTCCCGTTATAGTGGATGATACAACCCGCACAGCCCGTGCAATTGTTACGTTTATAAACGATACTCAGCTATCCCAAGAAATCGAATTGCAAATTGATGAAAATGCGGTTGGCAACGGGGTTTACATTTACGCCGACCGCACGGTCATCAAAGAGGGCCAATCAACCGGTGTAACCGTGGACGCTCCGGATATAGCCGTACGCCGCATCGAAATCTTTGTCGACAATATGGGTCAAAAAGTTTGCGAATCCGGTATCCGCACCTGCCAGCTTTCCGTCGCGCCCGGCGGAAGCATCGGTTCTTCGGTCACGGTTCACGGTTTGGTTACGGATGACTTGGGCCGCACTTACCGTTCTGAAAATTTGGTAATATCCATCGCCGAAAACGATTCGCCGCTGGTCACCATACAACCCGATAAAAACACTATCTATACCGGAGAAACCGTAAATGTAACGGTAGAGGCTTCCGACCAAGATGGCATTCAATATATAGAAATCCTTGACTCTTCCCGACAAATACTGAAACATTGTGATGGAGCCGCTCCCTGCACCTACCAAGTCGGCCCTTGGGCTCAAACCGGCTCATACACTTTTTACGGCTTGGCCGCGGACACGCAAAATGCCACCGAAGAACAATCAACCATTATTGACGTAATAAATCCTAATTAACCGTATCTGATATCTGGTAGTCTGTATTTGGCAATGGCTTATTTGCGATCGCCCGATACTCAATACCAAATACCAAATACATCAATCATATTCATATGAAGAACATAATTGCCGCACTATCTTGCATCGCGCTTATCGCGGGCATGATGTTGCCTCTTGGCGCAAGCGCCACAGCCTTTGGCCCGGGATCATTAATTAAGGGCGAAAGTTTTTCGGCAGTGTATTATTTTGCCGAAGATGGTAAACGCTATGTATTTCCCAACGAAAAGACATACTTTACCTGGTACGAAAATTTCGACAACATCACAGTAGTCGATGATCGAACTCTGGGCACCATCCCGATTGGCGGAAACGTAACCTATAAACCCGGTGTTAAGATGGTAAAAATTACAACCGACCCCACGGTCTATGTCGTTGACGTTGGCGGCGTGCTTCGCCCGATTGCCAGTGAACAAATTGCGGAGACGCTTTATAACATCAATTGGAACCAACAAATTGATGACATTCCGGATGCTTTCTTTATTAACTACACGATGGGCTCGGATATCGATGCGGCTGCCGAGTTCAAACCCGCCGACGTAGCCAACTCGGTCAGCAACATCTCCGAAAACAAAGGCTTCGACAGCTCGCAAGCCGCAATCAGCATCGGCGACACGGTTACCGGCTTTGTTCCCTCAAGCATTACCGTAGAGGTTGGCTCAACCGTTACCTGGACAAACCAAGATAGCAAACCCCATAAAATCAAAGGCGAAGGCTTCCAATCACCAACATTGGAATACAAAGACACCTACCAAAGAACCTTTAATCAAGTCGGTTCATTCGAATATTACGATGAATTTAACGAAGGCATGGTAGCCAACGTCAGCGTTGTAAACTAAAAATCAACAATTTTTCCGTAAAGACGCCCCTCGGGGCGTCTTTTGGTATTGACAAATTTACATTTTTCTGTTAAATTCACACATCGCCGTTTTAGGAGGACTTTGCTATTTAGCATACGGTAGCACTATGTACACAGACGAAAGAGATCTCTACAGATACACAAATGAATGGTTTGGTTGGTTTCTACCCGTCCTTAACCTGGCCCTGGGGCTCAGCTGTATAATTTACGCTCTGCAGACCCAAAACATTTGGTAAAAACACTCCGCGAGGAGTTTTTTTATTTCCTGCCATCCATGTTAAAATACTCAAGATATATGAAAAGCATCAAACAATTGGAAAAAACCGCCAACCAAATCCGCCAAGACATCATCAACATGTTGGTCAAAGCGGGCTCGGGTCATTCCGCCGGCCCTCTGGGTATGGCCGATGTTTTTACCGCTCTCTACTTTGGCGGTGTCGCCAACCTGGACGCCAAAAAGAAAAACGATTCTGCTCGCGACAGAGTCGTGCTAAGTAACGCTCACATCTGCCCGGTTCTTTACGCAACTTTGGCGCACGCCGGTTACTTTCCTCATGCTAAATTAAAAACATTGCGAAAGTTAGGCTCCCCCCTCCAAGGCCATTCCAACAACCACTCAAATATCGGCATCGAAACCTGCGGTGGCCCGCTTGGCCAAGGCCTCTCCCAAGCCTGCGGAATGGCTCTCGCCTCCCGCATGAATCGTAATTCGAAATTCAAAGTTCGAAATTCGAGTTACCATACCTGGTGCCTCATGAGCGACGGCGAATTCAACGAAGGTCAAACTTGGGAGGCTGTCATGCTGGCCGGCAAATACGACCTGCGCGAAGTAACCGCCTTAATCGATCGCAACAACATCCAAATCGATGGCTATACGGAAGACGTAATGCCTCTGGAAAATTTTAAAGACAAGTTAGAAGCAAACAATTGGTTTGTTATAGAAGTTGACGGCCATAACATCCGCGAAGTATTGGACGCCATGAAAAAAGCTAAAGCCATGTACGCCAATCCCACCGCCATCATCTGCCACACTATCCCCGGCAAAGGAGTCGACTTCATGGAAAATAAATTTGAGTGGCACGGCAAACCACCTAATAAAGAAGAAGCAAAAGAAGCCCTCCACGACATCCGAACATTATCCGGCCGCATCTATAGCGAGCATCAGTAAAAACGCGCCATGGCGCGTCTCCACTCAGACCTCTATCCAAAATAATATGAAACCCTACCTCAATCCCTATCTGCTTTACAAAACGGTTGAAAAAATCCCCACCCGCAACGGTTATGGCGATGCTTTGCTGGAGCTGGGAGAAAAAAACCAAGACATCGTGGTACTCACGGCCGACTTGGCCGACTCCACCCGGGCCGGCAAATTTGGCGAGCAATATCCCGACCGCTTCATCGAATGTGGAGTTGCCGAACAAAACATGACGGGTGTCGCGGCCGGCCTCGCGCTATCGGGAAAAATCCCCTTTGTATCATCCTACGCGGTTTTCTCCCCCGGCCGCAGCTGGGATCAGCTGCGCGTTTCGGTCTGCTACGGCCGCGCCAATGTTAAAATAGCCGGCGCGCACACGGGCGTTTCCGTTGGCCCGGATGGAGCCACACATCAAGCCTTGGAAGACATGGCCATCACGCGCGTAATTCCGGATATCATGGTTTGCGCGCCCTGTGATGCCGAAGAAACCCGTAAATGCACGATCGCCGCGGCTAAACACAAAGGCCCGGTCTATTTTAGATTCGCTCGCGAAAAGACGCCTGTCATCACAACCAAAAAGACCCCGTTCGAACTTGGCAAAGCCTATATCTGCCGCGAGGGCTACGATGTAACACTAATCGCTTGCGGGCCATTACTGCACGAAGCTTTACTCGCAGCCGAAGCGTTAGCCAAACAACACATCGAAGCCGAAGTTATCAACTCCCACACCATTAAACCTTTAGACGGCAAGACGATCCTCGCGTCTTTAAAAAAGACAGCCTGCGCGGTCACTGTCGAGGAACACCAAATCATCGGCGGCCTCCACGGAGCTGTCGCGGAGTTCTGCGCGCAAAAACTCCCCGTACCGGTTGAGCCGATCGGCATGCCAAACACATTCGGCCAATCCGGCGAACCCGACGAACTCATCACTCATTACGGCATGCGCGCCAAAAACATAGTCAAAGCCGTCAAAAAAGCAATCAAAAGAAAATAGCAGCCAACCGGCTGCTTTTTTAGCTTTCCGCGTTCTCCTCATCCATTGCGCGAATGTACGAATCTCTTGAATGTATCTCTAAATCAACTTTTTCGAGCATATGCCTGTATTTCTCTACGTTTGACTCTGTCAGCATGTCTCCTTGCGCATACCACGACTCAATAACGCTCTTTACGACGATCCATTGCCGAACATTCATTTTTTCAATCGCGCTGTATTTAAACAAATCCAGCAATAGCGATGCGCAATGCATCTGTGCCTCATCCTGTATATAATCAGCTTCTGCGAATATTTTCTCAATGTGCAGTTCAATTCTGAAAGCGACCTCGCTCACCACACCTGTTTTTTGGCCTCGCACCACCTCGTCAATGATTTCATCCATCAATGAGGCTAGCGCGAGAGCATAAGCTTTGGGTAGTGCGTATTTGCTCATCACCGCTCCTCCTTATCCGTCAGCTTGGCATGACTTTAATTGTTAGTCAATTAAAAAAACGGCACAAGCCGCTTAAGTTAATTCAAGGAACTGAGGCCCAATCGAGAAGCGGTCAGCAAATCTGCCAATTCATCCCGGCTCGGCATCTTATCCATCTTCCAAACACCGTACGCCACGGTACTCAAAAAATTTCTTCGCTTCTCCGGCTCTACCGACATCATCGCTTCATGCACTTGCGCGAAACGGTTCGGATCGTGCATCAAAGCGCCCCAATCAGCCGCCAGCGCGTGATTAGACACCTGCTCACCGATTTCTTTGAAGGCCTCGGCGGCTTCCTCAACAAGCTTCTGCGCTTGCAGCCAAGCCGAATAGTGAACAATGTTCATACCGCACAATGCCGACAGGTAAGCGCTAAAAGAACATACCAAAATCTTTTGCTTATCCTTATCGGCCCGCAAAGTTTCCAGATCCGTATCCAAAGAAACAAACAACAGCCTCAACAAAAAATCATAAACCCCCTTATCCAAACCGCTTCTTCCGATATTGGCCAATTCCACATCTTGGTTGATGCTCTGGCACATATCTCTGCACGCATACCGCACCTTGTCTTCACAAAACGCCATCTGCGATAACGATTCCTTGTGCAAAAACACGATTCTCTCAACACCCATCTGCGGAGCAATCCGGGCAACCCTCCTGGCCACTGCTGTAACAAAATCCAACATCTCGCTCTCTCCTTTCAAGGTTCAATTAATAACATATAAAAACAAAAACAAAGCCGCTTGTCAAGCTCCCCACAATAACCACCCGCTCCACGCTCTGTGCTCAACACGACACACTAATCAAACTTTTCCAAAACCTCCCCCATCAACTCTCTCTCCGCCCGCTGATTAGCCTCATGATCCTTTTTACCCAACGACACGTCCACCGTCAGTAAAACTGACTTATTCTTGGCCAGCGTGTACAATGCACCCCCGCCCACGAAATCCATTTTTGATTGATAACTCGCATCACCCAAATCCTGTACTTCAACTATATCCTCCAAAAACTCCTTTTGACTGTTAAACAAATCCTCTGCCGTCATACCGCCAACCATGTCTTTAGATTCTTGTACACCAATCTGCGCCATGGTTACAGCATCCTCGCTCGGCACATCGTAAACACAAAGCTTTTGCCCGGTTGCATTTTGTGGCTCTTTATCATTCTGGATTATCTCTGACTCTACCCCAAACAAAGCATCAACCTCACTCTGATCAACAAGTTCACATGGATCAATTGACCCTCTGAATTTTGAATCGTTGTTCGTAGTTCGTAATTCGTTGTTCGTTTGTACGCATCCCGCGCCAAATAAACCTAAAACTGGCAAAATTAGCAATAATTGTGTCAACCTCATAACACTTTTATTATACCAAGGATTGACATTACTTGCTATTTATGATAAGAACTTATGTTTCAGGGCCGCGGCCCGGCCTTGGAACACTCTCATTAAAAAAAGTCCCTTCACAAATCTTCAGGACTGTAAACATGAGAGAACAAGCATGCCTTAAGCAATGGGCCCCCGAAAGCAAGGCGCGCTTTCGTAAAAAACCTGACCCGCGTTCGCAAGTCGGACAGGTCAATCGCATGAGGCGAGGAGAGAGAAAAAACCGCACTCGGTTAACGAGGCGGATAAGGAGGAAGCCGTAGCAGGAATGCACGGCTAGTCGGGTCGAATGACTCGGCATAATCCGGTCTTATGACCGGTAAGAGGAGATCTTACACTTAAGTATGCTTAACCCATGGCGTAGGGACACTGTCCCGCCTATGGGACAAGTAAAAACGCTAACCGCTGCGACATTAGTCAAAGCGGTTTTTTCTTTACCTACTCTTGTTAGTTGTCAGTTGTCAGTTTATAGTATGTAGATATGAAATTCGACATCATCTGTATCGGCGAATGCTTACGCGACATTTTTTATTTCATCGATGAAGCCAGCGTGAGTTGCAGTATCGAAAAAGACCGCTGTCTTCTCTGTCTGGAATACGCTGAAAAAATTCCTGTTCGCGACGTTGTAAAAGTACCCGCCGCGGGCAATTCCGCCAACGCCGCCGTAAGCGCTTCGCGCCTTGGTTTCCAAAGCGCGCTAATCAGCTGGGCCGGCCCGGATTTCGCCGGTGATCAAATACAAGAAGCTCTCGAAAAAGAAAAGGTTGATACATCGCTTTTAAGCCGCCGCAAAGGCCAAAAAACCAGCGAAGCAACACTGTTAAGTTTTAAAGGCGAACGCACGCAATTGCTGTTCTTTAAACCCCGCGATTACAAACTGCCCAAAATCCCCAAAACCAACTGGCTCTATTACTCGGCCATGGGTGATAAATTTGAAAAATTTGATGAACAGCTGGTTTCCTATCTGAAAAAAAATTCAAGCATTAACTTCGCTTTTCAACCCGGCACGACTCACGTCAGAAAAGGCTTGAAATATCTAAAACCCCTCATTAAACAAAGCACTGTTTTTATTCTCAATAAAGAAGAAGCGCAATATATTCTTGACGGCAAGGTAAGACCAATAAAAAATCTTCTGGAAGATTTTTACAAGCTTGGCGCTAAAACAATAGTAATCACAGACGGCAAAGAAGGAGCCTATGCCTACGATGGCACCGATTTTTGGCACATGCCCATCTTCAAAGGCGACGCTAAAGAACGCACCGGCGCCGGTGATTCTTTCGCCGCCGCGTTTACTTTTGCAATCATGCGAGATAAAAAAATTCCCGAAGCATTGCGCTGGGGAACGGCAAACTCCTGGAGCGTTGTCCGCGAGGTGGGCCCGCAAAAAGGCTTGTTAACAACTATCAAAATGCAAAGTCTGCTTAAACGCTTCAAAACGAAAGCTAAAAAAATCTAACCTGCTGGATATTAGATATTAAATAATAGATAATAGATAATAAATTATAAATAATATTGACATTTATCACATCATTTGATTAAATCCTCCCATCGAACCTTAAGGAGGTTTTTTAATGTCCGATACTGGTAACAGGGCTGTTTTCTACAGTCCTGATGCTTTCAATGAGAGCGAAGAAACCCACAGGGATCGCAAAGCCAGCGAAATCGATGTGCCAAGCCTGTCTCAAGACGAGCTTCGCGCTCTAACCGATACAGAGCTTCGCCGTTGCATGAACGGCGCCGAATCCAGATCCCGCATGCCCGGACTGCGCGGCTCTAACGGCAACAAAGACTATCGCAAACTTCTTGCCGAATTCAAACGCCGTCACCCCGGTCGCAAACCACCCCGTTGGCGCTCTCTCCCACCTCCACCCCCCAACTCAAAATAACCCCCACTCACCTCGACCTGACTCACCTCAGGTCTTTTTTTTGTTTACCCGCTGACAAAACAATTTGACTGAAATACTATTTAAACAACCAACAAAAACGTAATTCCGAACTTGGTTCGGTATCCAAAAATGGCTTATTTTAGCTAAATTACCTGTCCAACCCCCTTGACAAAATGCTCTTTTTATGCTATATTATTTTGTTCTCAAAATAGAAAGGTTGAAAACAAATGAAGTTGTTGCTCAAGACCGCCACCATCGCTCTCACCCTCGCCACCCTCGCCGGCTGCGCCTCCTCCTCTGCCCCTGCGGCAAGCCAACGCGACGCGTACCTCAACGCTCGCGCCGAGCTCCCCGCCGAGCAAGGCGTGGACTGCGGGCAAAAAGGCGGACGTTGTACGGTCCACTTCCACGCCGACCCGGAGACCCGCCCCGAGCTGAAGGTCGGTGCCACGGAGTTCCCCCTCGAACTCCCCAAGCCCGAGCACCTCAGCTCCCGCTAACCGCCCCTTCCACTCTAGCCGACCTGCACTCCCTGCCACCCGAAGCTTGCACAAGCAAGCGCAGGATGGTGCAGTCTCTCGGCTTCCCTTCCTACAGTACGAATTACGAATCTGTGCGAATTACGAATATGTTTCTTGGTACCATTCGTAATTAGCGCAGATTAGTAATTCGTAACGTGAGAAGGGAATCATCCCTGCCCTTTCGAAAAAAGGAGAAAACATGAATCGCTCAACGCAATTTTTTGTTTCTTGTATCTTTGTGATTTTTGGAAGTTTTTTGTTCGGCTGCGCATCACAAATCCGCCGACAAGCCGACGCTCTGACCATCACCGTCCCCGCGGTAATGACGGCCGATGAAGGCATCCGCGAAGCCACGCCCAAACCTACACCTTTGCCGAACTGGCTTGATACGTGTTTGGAAAAGGGGTACGAAGCGAACACACGCCTCACCTTCGAGCAATCGCCGATACTCGATTTTGAAACCCTCAAGTTTGTATCTTACGATCTGAAGTTCGGAATCCGCGGGAACGAATGGCTGCCTCTCGAAGATGGCAGTACCATTCAACTGCGCTACCAGCGCCTCGGACGGATTACCGGCCGAATTGAAATCGAGAACCCTAACTTACCTGTTCTCGAGACCATGCATGACTTTAGCGACAGTCTCAACAACGTCGCCAAAGAACTTGGCCTTGATGGTAAGTACGAAGAGATAAGCTGGTCACGGCCGGCAAACAGTAAAAAGTGGCAAAGCAGCAAAGTGACTGTAATAGTCAGAATGCTACCTCCACACAAACTGAGTTGGTTCATCTTGGGGCAAGTTCCGGCCCACGAAGCGCAGATGACCAAAAAGATCTTCGAGGGTTTTAAGCGGCTCCCGAGCCTCAACAGCATCAGCATCGACTACAATATGTCGGCGCTAGAACAATTCGGGTTAGATGTTCTGTCGCCCAAATACCGTGGGAGACTAAGCTTCCGCCCCGAATACGTAGAACTCCTCTACGAATACGAAACAGAAGCAGATAGTTACGGCCACGTCTGCTTCCCCGTAGAATAACGCACCTTCCCAACCTAGCCGACCTGCACTCTGCAGACCCTCGGCTTCCCTTCCTACCGTACGAATTACGAATCTGTGCGAATTACGAATCAGTTTCTTGGTACCATTCGTAATTAGCGCAGATTCGTCCTGCAACAATAATTTAAATATTATTAATGTATGCGGGATCCCGCAGAGGCGTGGATAATTCGTAACGTGAGAAGGGAAAT
>WJLP01000091.1 GCA_014728435.1 Candidatus Uhrbacteria bacterium | reverse complement strand
GTCTAAAGAAACGTCAGTGCCCGGCGTACCTTGATCGGGGGTGGCGGCGCAAAGGCCGGGAATTTGTTCGTTTGTGAGAGTATAAGTGAATTCGGGACCCAGAGCGTCGTCGGTTTGGTCGGAAAGGTTGCTGTTGCCGTTTGTGAGGCGAATGGGGCCGGTGACCGCGCCTTGAGGAACTTCGACCAAAACGTAATTTTCAGACCAGGTGGTGGCGCCGGCCGCGACACAGGCTTGGGGGGCTTGAGCCGTAATTTCGGGCGGGCCCAGAAAGGCGACTTCGCCCGTGTCACCGAAGTTGTCGCCCCAGATGGAAACATAGGTTCCCACGTCGCCGGAGATGGGTTTGACGTCGGTTATGACGGGTTGTTCCACGCAGACTCCGCCCACGCAAAGGCCGGAAGCGCACTGGCTGTTGGATTGGCAGGCGCCGCCCGAACAAGCAAGGCAATCCGCGCCGCCGCAGTCGACTCCGGTTTCGTCTTGGTTTTGCAAATTATCGAAACAATGTTCGGCCAAAACGACTATGTCGACGGATTCGGAACCGGTATTGGTATCCAAATCAGTACCGGAAACAGTTATGGTATAAGATTGTTTGGGTGTTTTGCCCACAGTATCCCAAAAGCCGGATGATTCAAAAGTTTGCGGCGATGGTGACTGGAGAGGGCCGTCGCTATGGAAGGTTTGACCGCCCTCTTCCCATTCCATGCCCGAGACGCCAATATCATCGCTCGCGCGAGCCAAAACTTCTACCGCTGTGTTAATGGGAACGCTCTTGCCATTGTAGAGATTTAAGATATCCACATCGGGAGATTGGTTATCTACAGTATTTCCGGATGTGAAGCTAAAAGTACAGTCAGGATAGAAACCGCCACAGCGTAATTGCAGATTGTTAGTTGATCTTAGATCCGTGGTGACGGAAACTTCATATTGAGCGTCAAAGGCAAAGCAGGTTTTCTGCGGTGCGCCGGGGCAAGGGTCGGAAGGCGTAAAGATAACTCGCTTGGAATTGGATGGATCCACCTCCCAAACACCGCTTACCTGAGGACTTATGGTAAATGCATCAAGTGTGGTTTCGTCGATATCTCTGTTAAAGAGGATTCTGATTACCAGATCAGCATTGCCGACAGAACCTTCAGGGCTTTTAGCCATGATGCGGAAAACATCGCCCCCACCCGGACCAAAGCCGCCACCCGGACCTCCGCCGGGGCCGGTGCCACCCGCTCCTCCGGGGCCTCCGGTAGCGGCATTAATGAGAGAATTGATGATAAATGACGCAATGGCCCAGGAAAGCAGGATGATGATGACGCCGATAATGCCGTTTCTGAGCCAGGCTTTGGCTTTGTCCACTTTGGCCGCATCGCCACCGGCAGTCATCCATAAAAATCCGGCGTAGAGGATGATGACCAAAAGCACTACGCCCAAAAAGCCGAGTACTATGTTTATAAGACGCGCGGCAATTATGCGCGGATCGGTATCGGGGAGCTGGACGGTTTGGCCGACCGCGTTTAAGCCGGTATCGACTTGAGCTGCCGCGGGCGCGACAAAACCGCCGCCTATGATGCTTAGGCTTGCCAGGATCGCGAAGGCGATGAGGATTTTGCGCAGTTTCATGCAGTTATTTTAGAGCGTTGATTATGGCATCGATAGAGAAAGTGGTTATGGCCCAGGCCGAAAGAACAATGATTAATCCGATAATGGCATTACCGATGGCGCGCTTGGCATAATCGGTTTTTTCTTTATTGCCGCCCGAGATCATAAACAAGAATCCGGCATGCAGGATGAGGATGACAAAGATGAGCGACAGGAAGCCGATAATGACGTTTATAAGTTCGGCCGCGATTAAGCGCGGATCTTTTTCGGTTAGATTGAGCCAATCGGATAATGCTTCTTGCCCTATGTCGATGGGGCCGGCATAAGCGGGCAATGCAAAACACACGGCTATGAGCAAGCACAAGATGAAAGCGCCGGTTTTGCGGATGATTGGTTTCATATCAGGGTTTCCAAGTTGGAGAATTTTCGCAGTCAACATTTTCCGGTGTTTCGTTGCATAAATTGGGATTACTCGGGCCGCCGGAGAAGGGAATGCCGTCGCCGTCGAGGTCTGAAGCGGCCGGATTAAAGCAGTTTTGATAGACGTTCATGAGCCCTTGAGTAATGTTGGGCGCATAAATGCTCATAACGGACCAGGGATCTTGATTGACGGCCGGAGTTTCAGATGGAAGAAAGGGGCGGTGACTGACGCTGACGCGTGAACCCACAGGTTCTTCGCCGAAGGTTACCGGGTCGTTGTTGGCGTTTAAGTGATCGAGTGAAGAGTAGTAATACCAGGTATTGGGGCCGATAGCGTCTTCAGCCGGGCCGGCGCGGCCCATGGTTATGTTGCCGGAGTTTACGGTTGAACCTAGTAAAACCGAATCGAAGTTGATTTGCGCCGGAGTATCGACGGCCACATTACCCTCGAGCACTTCGGGCGTGATAGAGGTGATGACCGGCGGGTCTAAAAAGATTTCATCATTGGTAGCAAAAGCAAAGAGAGCGTTGTCATTGCCGCCGGGCGGCGGACCCTCGGCAACTCCGTTACCATTGCCGTCTAAGGAATTGCCGGCCATGTCCACGATACCGTCAAAACCGAACGGACCAACCTCGGCGGCCAAAGGCGGAGTGGCGCTTAATGTCGCGGACTTGACGTTGACGTCGATTGCGCTTGAGGCGGGCAAGCAATACATGGTGATTAAGCAGGAGTTGGTGCCGCATTCATCCGTGGTAATGAATTCGACCGTGCGATAACCGTTGCTGATGCGGTATTCACCGGGTACGAGTTCAGAACCGCCGCCCGCATCCGCCGACACGGTAATGTTTTGGAAATTGGCGGCTTGGTTGGCCGGATCGTAAAAACCGGAAGCGCTCATGGGCAAAACGGGTTCATTAAAGTTGATTTGTACAACGATGTTGCGCGCGTAAGTGCCGGCAGTGTAAGGAATGTGAGATGTGACTCTGGGAGGAGTATTGTCTATCTCGGTGGAAACTTCAAAACTCCAGGAATAGCCGTTATCAAAATCCCCGACGAAAAGCGGTGTTCCGGTGGCGTTTAAAATGCCGTTTGAACCGCCTTCGAGCACGACTTCGTAGAATGTGTTGGAATTGGCATTGCCCAGCGGTTCGTTGGGTTTGATAATGACAGAGCGGCCATCGGCTGAAACGCTGACTCGCGCTTGATCGGGTAATAAATTTTGCGACGCATTGTCTTGCGGATGAATTTTGACCAAATTGTTGTTTAGCTCAAACGGAGGCGGAGATACGTTTGGATCCCAGTTGCCGATAAATGAAGCGGGGTCGATTTGTTCTTTGAAAGTGATTGTAATTGCCGTGTTGCGGGGTACGTCTTTTTGGTCGCGCATGGGGTAATGATATTCGATCACTCCCTCACCCAAGGAGCCTGAGTTGCCCCATTGGCCAAAACCGCCGGGCCCGCCAAAACCAAAACCCGAGGGCTGGAAGAAGCCTCCGCCTCCACCGGGGCTAAAGATGCCCATAATAAAATTCACGATGGCAAAAGATAAAAAGATGATGATGAGGCCGATGATGGCATTTCTTATTCGTTTGGTGGCATTTTGCACTTTTTCCGCGTCTCCTCCGGCTGTCATGTATTCATAACCCGAGTAAAGCAAAATGATGAGCAAAAGCACGCCCACAAAGCCGAGCGCGATGTTAATGATGCGGCCGATGATGGTGAATAAGTCGGTTGTTTCGCCCACTCCGGCGGCTTGGGCAACAGCATTGACGTTTTCTTGGCCGGCCGGAACTTGCGCAAACGAGGGCCAAGCCAAAGAAAGGCCTAATAATAAAACAAACAAAACAAGAACGGGTGCGAGAAGCCGTTTGGCAATAAAAAACTTTTGAAATCTTGTTACAAATTCCTCCCTCTGCATGGGTAGAAGAAAGCTAGCGGGGATTGCTTAAAAAACTATAATCCCCATATGAGGATTATAGCACAGTTAACAATTGATTGCATTATTTATGGCAATATTTTTTGCACAATTTCACGGACACGATTTCCATCGGCCGCTCCGCCGGCTTGCTTCATCACGGCTCCCATGACTTTACCCATGTCGGACGGACCGGACGCGCCGGTTTGCGCGATTGCTTCGCGGACCAATTCTTCGATACGCTCATCGGACATTTGTTCGGGCAAAAAACGTTCTAAAAATGCCAGTTCTTTTTGCTGTTTTTCGGCCAAATCATCGCGTCCGGCGGCTTGAAAATCAGCCAAGGCGTCTTTACCCTGCTTGACCATGGTCTTTATGTCGGACATGACTTCATCGTCGGAGAGTTCGTGCCCTAAATCGATTTCCTTGTTTTTGATGGAGGAGTTTAACATGCGCAGGATGGAGGTGGAAAATTCATCCTTAGCTTTCATGGCTGTTACCAATTCTTGTTTGAGGTCGCTTTTAATAGACATAGTTAAGATTGCTTTATAGTAACATAAAGTCGAGCTGGGCTCGACTTAATGATTTGGATTGATTATTTTATTTGCGATTATCTTTAAGCTGGCCGGTTTTATACAAGTAATCATATTCCGCTTTTTTATTTTCACGGCGTAAAGCGCTTTCACGAACTTGATTCTTGTTTTTGGCAGACTTATGGAAACGTTTTTTGCGGATCTCGAGCATCACACCGCTTTGCTGCTGGCGGCGCTGAAATCTGCGCAAAAGTGATTCAAACGTTTCGCCTTTTTTTCGCTTAACTTCAACCATTTTGTGACTCCTTTCTAAAAAATATCAAACATTGGTATCCGGGTTTTGGATACAAGCACACAATAACCCAATACTGCGCGGACGTCAAATGATACCGGATCCGGCGGGTCATACGACAGGGTGCCGTGGACACATAACTTGCAATAGCACAGCAAACTATTGTGTTTGATCGGATTTGTATCTTGATTTGTTTAGGGATTTCAGTTGGCGGCTTCGGCGCTTTTTTGGATCATCTTCTTTTTAAGCTCTTGAATCATTTTTTGCGCGTCTATGATTTCTTGCGTTCCGGCGTCCATGTCGCGGATAATGACCGTACCGTCCAAAACTTCTTTTTGGCCGATAATGAGCGTCCATTTGGCTCCCAAACGGTTGGCATTGTCCATCTGGGTTTTTATGGAACTCTTGGAGAAGGATTCGGAGGCTTTTATGCCGGCGGCGCGCAGTTCTTCAAATAAAGCCAAAGCGCGCTTACGTCCGCTTTCACCAAGTTGTGCTACGAATACTTCAGTCTGTTCACTCGGGGGAGTGATATCTTCACGGCTTTTAAGCAAACTGACAACGCGGTCGATGCCCATGCTAAAGCCGGCCGCAGGAGTTTCTTTACCGCCCAGCAATTCCATTAAGCCGTCATAGCGGCCGCCGCCGCCCAAAGCGTTTTGGTTTTGACTTTGGTCGTCGTTGGTCTCGAACAATTCAAATACGGTTCTGGTGTAATAATCCAAACCGCGCACCAAGAAAGGATCGAGCTGGTAGGGCACTCCCACTTCGTCGAGGTATTCCAATACTTGCATGAAGTGATTTTTAGAGGGTTCGTCCAGCCAGTCGACAATTTGCGGGGCTTCCATTTTCATTTCGGCTATGAGCGGGTCCTTGGAATCCAAAAGCCGGAGCGGATTTTTGAGCAAGCGTTTTTTATCTTCATCGGACATGCGGCTGCGTTTGGGGCGGAAATAGGCCACAAGGGCATTGCGGTAGTTGAGGCGGCTTTCGGGCGTACCAATGGAGTTGATGCGCACAACCGAATCGATGCCCAAGCTTTGCAGATATTTCCAAGATACCAGAGCCAATTGCGCGTCCACGACAGCGTCCTCATCGCCGAGCATTTCGGCTCCGAATTGCCAGAATTCACGATAGCGTCCGGACTGGGGACGTTCATGGCGAAACATGGAGCTCCAATACCAAAGCTTGACCGGTTGAGGCTGGTTGAGCATGCCGTGTTGAATATAGGAGCGGCAAATGGCCGCCGTATTTTCAGGGCGCATGGTTACTTTATCGCCGCCCGATGTTTCAAAGCTGTACATCTCTTTTTCAACAATGTCGGTTTGCTTGCCAACACCGCGCACAAAAAGAGAAGTCTCTTCGAGCACAGGAGTTTCGATGCGGTCAAAGCTGTAAGCGTCGCAAATTTTTTGCGCGGCCTCGAAAGCCATGCGCCAATAAGGCTGATCGGCGGGCAGGATATCACGCATGCCGCGGACCGAGGAGAGAGGCTGGGGCGTTTTTTTAGCCGGGGCGTCACCCGGTTTTTTAGAAGCGGTTTTTTTGGTTGTAGTCATATTTATAGATTGTAATCGGGAGTGGAGAATATCTTCCATCTATCCAACGGCCAGCCGCGTACCCATACTTTACCCACAACAACATCTTCATCGATGGGTCCGAAGAAACGCGAATCCAAACTGGAGGCTCGGTTATCGCCAAGCACAAAGTATTCATCGGCTTTTAGCGTGTCGCGGCGAGTTTGCGCGGTGTATTCATCGGAAAGATACAGACTTTCATCCAAAACAATTCCGTTGGGATATTCATCGTTATAGATTTTAACTTGACCGTTGGCAACTTCCACGGTTTCACCGGGCAATCCCACGAGTCGTTTGATAAAATAATTTTTAGGATCATTGGGATAGTGAAAAACCAAGATGTCGCCGCGTTCGGGTTCGGAAAAGCGGTAGGAAATTTCGTCGATAATTAAATATTCGTGATCAAAAAAGTTGGGCTCCATTGACGCGCCTTTAACATAAAAAGGCTGGATCAGGAAATATCTGACCGGTATGATAATTGCCAGCGAAATCGCCACTACTTGGATAAGCTCCAAGAAAAAATGCAGGGCCACTTTTGGGGTATCGCCGGTAAGTTCGGTGCTTTGTTTGTTTGATTTATTGAAAAATCCCATAATAGTTTACTTATATACTTGCGCTAGAAGCTTATATTAACTTATTTGACAGTCTTTGTCTAGAGATGAAAACCGCTTAAATTAGGTAATAATCGCTGAATTAAGAAGCTTTTTGACTCTTGAGCTGAAGCGCAGGTTAAGCGATTGGCGCCAGATGATAAGCAGTGCCTCAAAGGCCAAATACGGAGAGATGGCCAAAAGCGCCAATACCCAGCCATTGCCCAAGACCGGGCTCAAGTAGGTAAAGACCATGACGGATGCCAATATTGCGATTGCGATACTTGCTCCGTGGATCCACCAGAGCGGGCCGTAGTAGAGCTTGAGCCACGCGGTTTTGGAGCTGGTTTGCACTTTGCCCGTTTGAGACAAGGCTCGGTGGACTTGTTTGGCTTTTTTTAGGCGCCTGAATTCTTTGCCAAAGAGTACGGAGCAGGCGGCTATGGCGAATGACAGGCCGGCCAAGATTGGCAAGTTCGCGGATAAGAGCAAGTTGACGGCAGCGGCCGAGATTAGCAATACGGCCAGTTCGGGCAGTTTGGCTTTAATGCAGCCGAAGACTTGCCAAGAGGCCGCACCCAGTGCATACGACCTGGTTTGCTGCAAACTTTCATGGAATAGAGCGGGCAGGAGCAATGATAAAAATTTACCCAGGCCCAGATATAGAATCTCCAGAACGTGAACAATCGGAGCAAATAAAACCAGTGAAAGCAGGAATAGATAATTGAAATCGCGCGTGCGGCTTAAATGTTCGCAAGCCAAACGGTGAGTGGTTTCAAGCGCATGGATTTGCCGAATATCAGTTTCGATCGAGCGGATCGCCGAGTGCGCATTCGGGTCAAGTGATGATTCGGGGCATTGTATGAGTTTGAGTTGAACGCCGTGGTTGACGTGGTCTGTGATGAGTTTGGTAAGTTGGTTTAAATCCAAGCCCATATCTTGCGCTTCAATATGATCCGATTCGCTCCAGCGGGGGTTGGCTTGCTTTAGCGTTAAATCTTCCAGCCAAGGATAGAGCGCGCCGTGGTGGGCTGCGCAGATGTGATGGACCGCGTCTGTGACGTGGCCGGGGATGGCGGATTGTTTGCCAAGCGCCAAGCCATGACCCTGATTGAGCAGTGCACTTAGCAGATTGCGGCGCGAGGGATGCAAGGCCAGAGCATACCGGAGTTCGATGGGAATTTGTTTTGTATCTTCCAGAGCATCCGGGGTATTGAAAACTTGCCATTGCAGATTTGCCGGCGCACCATAAAAAGAGCGGATTACACCACTTAAATCGCCACGTAAAATGGCACGCAGATTCATGGCTTAATTATAGCATAAAAAATACCTCCGGAGCTGGAGGCTGTGAGTTAGTCTGAAGAACTTTTGCGCAACTTTTGCAGATCGGGCATTAGGCCGGAGTCTATGTTGCCGGAAGGCGTGATGATCATGCGCGTATTTGTTATGCGCTCATCGACGTAATCATGGCAATCGCTTGCGGACAAGCGGTATTCGGGAGGCTCGTATACGATTCCGCTAAAGCCGATTCTGCGTAATGCGCGGCAAAGAAGCTCGAAGCCGTTTTCGATGTCATCGCGATGCTTGGATTTTGAAGGAATACGGAAGCCGTCGCCAATTATGGCAGTATCATCAACCGTGGAGCGCAGGCATTTGATCAGGTAGCGATACAGGGTTTTGTAAGTTAGACGGGCGGGGCTTTGTGCTAAAACCACGCAGACCAACATTCTGTTTTTAGTGCCTTTGATGTGAAGTATATCTCCGGGAGAGCTTCCATGGCACAATCGCTTGATGGTTTTGCGGCGAATTTTGATCTCACTACACAAATATTGCATGGTTAGAGTTTCGGATACCGGTATTTCGGAGTAGGCGGGAACTATAAACCAAGCATGTTTGAATGACAATTGCTGAAATGGACAAATCCGGAGATCTTCATCTTGCATCAACTTTCCTCCTTTGATTGCCATAATTGGATAGCACATTTAGTAATGACAGTCAATCTGCGGACTTGACGATAAGTTTTGCAAGGACTAAAACTAAGATATGCCTACATTGCGAAACCTGCTTAATCAAGCCTCAAATTTGGATTCCAGAGAGGCGCTTTTACTGTTGGCCCACGCGACGGGCAAGCCGGAAAGTTTTATTAAAACCCATGAGACGATGGAGGCGGATGATAAAACAACCAAGCTTTTTTTGGATTATATTTCGCGCAGGTTAAATCATGAGCCCGTAGCTTATATTGTTGGATCGCAACCATTTTGCGGCTTGAACTTTTATGTGGATTCCCGGGTTTTAATCCCTCGACCGGAAACAGAAACTTTGGCAGAGATTGTTGCAAGCGACATCGGCAGGGAAGTGAGCGGCGATAAAAAAATAGTGGTATTGGATATTGGCACCGGAAGCGGTTGTATCGCCTGCTCAATTGCGAAAAGATTTGGTGATGCGTTGGTGATTGCGAGTGATAATTCCCCTGCTACACTAAGCGTCGTAAAATATAATGATAGAATGTTATCCACAGGTATAAAAATTATCCACAGTGATTTGATTGGAACACAAATGCAACAAGAATTGCGGAAAATTTTTTCGGCTCAAGAGAGCGTAACGCTTTTTGCGGTTGCCAACCTCCCCTACCTCCCCTACCGGGACGCGGATGATATGCAAAAAGATGTGTACGGCTATGAACCCAAAAATGCGCTTTTTGCGAATGATGATGGCATGGCATTGATTAAAAAATGTATTCAACAGTTTAAAAGTTTAATATTTCCCTACTGCAAGTCGGATGATGAATGGGCGTTGTACTTTGAAATAGACCCCGAGCAGGCGGATAAACTTAAGGAGTTTGTAAAAAGCGTTTTTGAAGATAAGCGGATACAAATAAAAAAAGACCTCTGTGGCAGGGATCGTTTTTTAATAATCAGTTAGGCTACCGCTATGTCGGCTCCAAGGTTTTTCAGTTTTTCGATAATGTCTTCATAACCGCGCTCCACGTGTTCGACTCCGGTAACTTTGGATCGGCCGTCGGCCATCAGGGCCGCGAGAATGTAAGAAAAGCCGGCGCGTAAATCGGGAATTTCGATATCAGAAGCTTTAAGCGGCGTAGGGCCGACGATTATACATGAATGTAAATAATTTTGATGTTTGTAGCGGCATTCTTTGGACCCCAAGCAATCGGAGTGAAGTTGAATTTTCGCACCCATGTTGTTGAGTGATTGCGTGTAACCAAAACGATCTTCGAAGATTGTTTCGTGCACAATGGAAACGCCGTCGGCTTGAGTCAGGAGCATCACAAAAGGCTGCTGCCAATCGGTCATAAAGCCCGGATGCACGTCGGTTTCGAGGGTTATGGGCTTATAGTTGCTTGCCGAACCAAACACTATGCCATCGCTTTTTATTGTGAACGGAACTCCAACTCGGCGCAATGCGTTTAAAAAAGACAGCAAGTGATCTTGGCAGGCCCCTTCAACCAAAACTTGACCGCCGGTAATGGCGGCCGCGATTCCAAAAGAAGCGGCCTCGATTCTATCGGGCAACACTTGGTGTTCGGCGCCTTTGAGATGTTTTACGCCTTCGATTACCCAGGTGCGATTGGCCTCCAGGTTGATGATCGCGCCCATGGATTGCAAAAGTTTGGCCGTGTCCATGATTTCGGGTTCGATGGCAGCATTTGCGATTGTTGTAGTGCCTTTGGCCTTTACGGCGGCGAGCATTAAGTTTTCCGTTGCGCCCACGGATGGAAATGGTAATTCGATCATGGCCGCTTTAAGTTGCTTGGATTTGATAGTGTAGCAATTGCCGTCGCATTCGATTTGGGCGCCCATTTGTTTAAAACCATCAAGATGGATATCGATCGGGCGTGCTCCTATTTTGCACCCGCCCAGCATGGGTATTTTAGCTTCGCCGAAGCGGTGTAAGAGCGGTCCAATGAGTAAAATAGGTATTCGATTTTTGCGACTGAAGGCTGAAACAACGTCACCGTTTTTAATCGTATGAGGATTGATCGTGATTTCATCCGCTGATTGATTGATGCCAACACCCAAGCCCCGAAGCAGTTCGATGGTCGCTGCAACGTCCCCGATTTGCGGCACATTACCCAAAACCACTGTTTCATCGGTTAGCAGGGAAGCGACCAACTGTTTAGTGGCCGCATTTTTAGCGCCGCTAACTTTAACAGAGCCGTTTAACGGCTTGCCTCCATTAACAATGTAAGCGGGTGTTGATTGCATATTTTTGATGAAGTTAAACTCGGTACCGAACCCGGCAAGCATGGCAATGAGTTGACCGGCTCCGGTGTTTAGAGTTTAGAAGTTTTAGCGTATACGAGCCGCTGTTAAAAATCGGGTTCGTATTTGGGCAGTGAAGCGATTTCAATCCAAGTGTTGCCCGGCAAAAAAGCCACATCGCGGCCATCCGGAGTTTTTATGGTGTAGAATTCACCTGGCTCGCGGGTCCAGACCACTTCTTTAGCATTGCCGCTCGCAAAATACCAGGCCTTGCCCCGGCCCGTGGTGCGGATAAAAAGCCTGCCCACATCATCTAACGTGCGTTGCTCGGTTTGTATGACAAGAATGTTTTTGGCGTTGATTTTTGAACCTTTATTATCTTGGTCTCGGCGGCCGCCCAAATACCTGGCGTAAGAGTTGGATTCGGTATCGTAAACCCATTTGACCTTGTAGGATCCGTCGAAGGGAATAAAGATTGCATGTATGTCGCCCGGCTTAAAACCCTCCTCTTCCGGAATAAATATCCAGGGCTCAAACTCACCGGCGGACCAATTTTTATCGTCGGCTTTTTGAGCCAGATTTTCACTGTTTGTAAAAACATTATGCGGCGCGGGGCGTGACTTGGAGCGCCAAAAATAACTCTCTCCCGCCATTTCATCCAAGTTGCGAAAGTTAACAAGCCCGCCGATGCGGTTTAGAGCTTCCGGACTGCCGCCCACATGCGCGTAAAGAGCATCAAGAGCTTGCGCCCATTCAACATAATAAGGGCGCGCGGAACGAACCGGCCCGATTAAAGGCACGGTGGTTGACGCGTCGAATACAGCCATCAGGCGAGTGATGCCGCCTTCAACCGGGGCTTCAAAAACCAAGCTGGCATCGGCGATGCCGGCAAGGGGTCTGGCGTCAACGTGGTTTTCAATCATCACGGCACGGGGCAGGAGCTTAGCCTCTTCTTCAGGTACGCGGATGCCGTCGAGCCAGCGAGGCGCCAGGCCGTCATCAACTTGAGTGCTGGTTGGGGCTTGGAAGCCGGTTTCAACTTGAGCCGCCCCGTCTCCCGCTCCAAAGACAGCGTAAACAAGCAAAACGACGCTGGTGACGGCGACAATAAAAGCGCCTATGGCCAAATACAGCCAATGGCGCTTTACCCATCCCTCCATTTGCGAGAGGGATGGAACTTGAATTTTTTTACCCTCCTTTTTTTTAATCATGTTCCTGCAATTATTCTTCTTTCTTGTCCTCGCCGGATTCAGCAGATCCTTCTTCTTTAGCCTCTTCTTCACCCTCTTTCTTTTCCTCACCTTCGGTTTGGACTTCGGAAACATCGCCGATTTCTTGCTCTTCAAGCTTCTTGAGTTCTTCTTCGGAGAGCGGTTCTTCCACGGTGGCTATAAGCTCATCCTTTTCCTGATTGATGGTAACACCTTCCGGGACTTTGAGCGAACCCACCTCGATGCGATCATCGTAAGTTGCCAAAGCCGTGAGGTCCACGACCAATTCTTTGGGAAGCTTGGCGGGCAGACATTCGATTTCCACTTCATCGAGGTTTTTAATCAAGGTTCCGCCCATTTTCACAGCATCGGATTCACCTTCAAAAACAAGAGGGATATTAACCGTGATAGGTTGATCCATACGGATCTGGCGAAAATCGACATGAATCGGCTTCATGCTGACAGGATGAACTTGAATATCTTGAATAAGAGCTTTTACGGGCTCGGCATCGTCGACAACCAAATCAAATAGCGAGTTGTATTTAACCTCGCGATAAAGATGCAAAAAATCAGACGGATCGATAAAAAGCGGGACAGAGGGAATGTTATTACCGTAAACCACCGCTTTGAGCGGTTCTTTACCCTCGACGGCCGGGATTTTTTCATTAGGTTTGCGTGTTTTTGCTGTTAATACAGTCATAAATTCAGATCATTTTAGCTGATAGCTGATAGCTGATAGCTCCTGGCTACATGCTATCCGCTAATCGCTATTAGCTTATAGTGTGCGTATATTAGGCGAGTTTTTCCCTTATGTCAAGTAGATTCTGGCACAAATCTTGACTGTTTTTTTCGATGATTTTGTGGGCTTTGATGCAATCATCGCCGGTGATGATGCCCGCGTCGGCCATGCGCGAGGCGTCGGCGCCCGTGGCGTCGCTTACAAGGCCGATTGCGCTGACGCCTGCTTGGCCTTGGATTACATAATAAAACAAGCCGTGGCCGCAGGTGGCACAGGTTGAGTGATACAGTTTGGCATTGTTTTGTTCGCTGATGAGCTTGACTTGTTCTTTGGGGTAGAGAGCTTTACAAATCGGACAGTGCGTCATAAGCGGTAACATGGAGTCCCGGTTCATGGCTTTAGAGTATCGCTAAATTAAGCTTTGGTCAATGAAGAGCCGTGGTTTTGTCCGCGGATTTTGAGGTTATGCGCATGTTTAAAACAATGCCTATGGCCAAATAGCCGGCTACCAGCGAGGAGGCCGCCGCAGAGGCAAAGGGCAAAGGAATGCCCGTAACGGGCATGATACCCATATTCATGCCGGCGTTTACCAAAATATGCATGGCAAACATGCCGGTAATCATGACGGTAAAAGTCTGCACAAAAATATCGCGCGAGGCGTAACCCACCGCCAGGATGCGAAGCAGGACGACCGCAAATAAAATCAGAATCAAGGCCAGGCCCGCAAAACCCAGCTCTTCTCCCATAACGGCAAACATGAAGTCTGTGGAAGCCTCGGGCAAGAAACGCAAACGGGATTGACTACCCTCCCCTATTCCTTTACCGAACCAGCCTCCCGAACCGATGGCGGTTTGAGCTTGAAGCACATTATAGCCCGCGCCCAGCGGATCTGCTTCGGGATTGAGAAAACTGGTTAAGCGCTGTTGTTGGTAGGGCGCGAGCAAAAAGCTCCAAGAAAGGTAGATAATAAGAACTCCGGCTGATATCAGCAAAGCCCAGGTACGTTTGCGCATGCCCGCAAAAGCCACACCCACGAACCAGATCATAAGCACAACCATAGCCGAACCCAAATCCGGCTGAAGCATAATAAGCCCCACGTAGATGGACATGGCCAACAAACTGCCGAAAAAAGTGATCCAATCCAGACGGCGGTGAACTTGTTTGTAAAAATAAGAAGCCAAGAACAAAGCGAATAATACTTTGGCGATTTCAACGGGCTGGATAGAGACCGTGCCCAAGCGAAACCAGCCTTGCGTGCCGCGCACTTCGATGCCGAATATCAAAACTCCCACCAAAAGCAATAAGCCGATTGCATAGGCGATGAGGCCGTAAGCTCGCATACGGCGATAATCCCAGAGCATCAAAGCGGCCATGCTCGTGACTCCAATCGCCACGGCGATGAGCTGTTTGCGAAACTGTAAAAGACTGGTTATTTCATAGGAAGTGCCAATGCCGTAGATCATCAGCAAGCCGATGGCGGACAAAGCAAATAAGGCGCCGATGAGCAACCAATCGATTTTGCGAAAAAATTCGGGCCAAGACAATTGCATGCAGGTAATTTACACCAAGAGCGCGGCGCGTCAAACAAAAACACCTCTTATGCGAGGTGCTACGCGCGAAAGCGGCAAATTAATCGGCCAGACGGGAGGCGGGCAGATAAGCGTTTGGATCAAGTACGTTTATAACAGGTATGATTTCAGTATCCGTGACAGATGAAATCGTGTCGTACCAGAGAAGGTCAATTTCTCTTGTTTCTCCGGGCTTAAGTTCGCGCACATTAACTTTGTTGATCGCAACCACCGTGCGGCCGCGCATGAGTTTGATTATGTAATCGATGGACCAAAAACCGTACGCGCCCCGGTTAACGACATCAAAGCGGGTGCGTGATGCGGTGCGGCCCGCGCCTCGGGAAGCCGGGTCAAAGGTAACGTTTTGTACGCTTAAATCACCGACGCGCTTGTTGAGAAATTTTTGATAATCGTATTCCACTTCGGAGGGTTCAATGCGGTGCCAGCGGATGTTGTCGATTAAAAGCTGGGCCGCGCGCGCGTTGGGTGATGAGGATTCAAAGCCCAGCTCGGTTAGGGTGGTCAGCTCTCCCGGTAAAACAAAACCTTGGCGTGCCGGGGTTTGCTCGCCGGCCACGTTAAATTTGTAAGAAAATTCAGCCCACCAAGATTCGTTGGGATTTTCTATGTCCACCGCCATGTCCAAACGATCTTCAGTTGTGGGAAAAACCGAGACAGCGGATGTGCCCACGTTTATGGGCCGATCTTGCATTAAGCGGTTCAAGTTTTGCTGATTGGCGGCGATTTCCAAAGTGAGGCGGGATTCGCGCGGGTAGCTGATGGCGTAAGCATCTAAAAGACCCCAGCCAACATAGCCCCAAACCAGTACGTTTAAAGCGATGAGCGTGATGCGAAACCAGCGGCGCATGGTTAAGCGGTTACGAACCCACCAACCGGCGGCTTGGAGCTCGCCTTCGGTGAATCCGCGGCCTGTTGCTGAGTTTGCTGCCATATGGGCTTATTATAACATATGAATATCGAACTACGAACATCGAACTTACCCCTACGCTCAAAGAGCTTCACACTACGGTCGCTGAAGGCAACCTTCGTGCGACAGGTCGGGGCACAGGCCGAACAACGGACTACGGACTCTGAAATACGAGATATGAGATGTGAACAACTTAGCAATTCAAAGTGTAGATTTCGGCTGTTTTTAGGTTTGTGATTTGTTTATTAGAGAAAGCGCTGTGCTGATTCGAAATGTTCATCAGTAAAGACGAGTTTCCAGACACTTGCTGTTGGCATGTCGATATTATGTATCTCGGGCCAAGGGAGATTTTGCAGTTTGACGATAGCGGCGGCCATGGGTTCGCGGTGGGAGCAGATGATAATATCACCTGTAGAGCAGGTTGTGACAGCATCTTGGATGGCGGAAATGACGCGGTTTGCGAGATCATTAAGAGGTTCCATGCCTTTGGTGACCATTGCATCGGAGTAGTAGCCGGAATTTTCGTAGAAATCTTGCATGGTGCGCCCGATCCATTTACCGGTATCCCATTCGGTCAGGCGCGGATCGGTCGCGACGGCGACATCCAGTGTTTGCGACAATATGCCGGCTGTTTCTTGCGCTCGCTCCAATGGCGATGCGACTATTTTGCAGATCTTTAATCCTTTATCCTTAATCTTTTGACTCACTTTAGAGATCTGACTCTTCCCTTCTTTGGACAGATGCCAGCCGGGCTGGCGGCCGTAATTTATTCCTTCGGGATTTTCCACTTCACCGTGGCGGACTAGGTAGACTTTCATAACGTCTGAACCTTGACACTGTCGTTCGCGAACGACGTGTCTTGATTAATCATGATTTTGCTCATATTAACATGATTACTATAGGAGTTAAATGATTATACTTCAACTTGCAAATACCAACTAAAGCGCATCTCTCTGGATGCTGATATTGGGGAACCTGGCATAATTGGCTTAGTTAACCTTAGTTACCCTTAGATGCCTAGATAGTTACCCTTAGAGGTTAACTGTACAAAGGGGTTGACAAAGCCTAAAAATTGTGATAGCTTAACGATAATCGCGGGTTAAACGGCACGACTACACCGCGGGGCGGCGAAGACTGATTGATGCGGCCGTTTTGCATCTTTCGTCCGTTGGGGGGTCATTTGACCCTCTTCGAGCCATTGCGCACCGCACTTTTGATCGGGCGGACAGTTATGGGCAATGCGCCCTATTGTGGATCGCCCAAACATTTGATTGCGGTGCGCATTCTATAGGATACTCGGCCAGAATCGCAGGCGGCTGCGTCAGATGGCCTTGTAGTTGGTTATCCCCGCCGCAAAGGGGATCAGCCGACGCGCCCTCGGCTTATGGCCGATAATTATCGGAACATAAGAGAGTGGCGCGTAATTTGACACTCGACCCACGAGTCTTCCCAAACCGCGGAAACGACTCGCGCCTCCGAGATAGTGCGGAGGACTCGTACATTTTTTTAAGTACGAGGTGGTATCCCCGCCCTTCGACTCTGCTCAGGGCGGTTTTTTTGTACTGACTCACCCCTTCCCTTCTCACTGAAACAAGTTCAGCGCAACGTTACTTAGAAAACGTGGTCCTGAATTCAGTTCAGGAAAGAGAGGGGCTTGGCGAAGCTTTAGTCTCCCTCTTATTTTAAGAGGGATGTTTTGGAGGGAGTTAACCTTGACAATTCTTCTTGATACTTAAGGTATTTTTTGGTAATATACGTCCGTTATATGCCAAAAAAGACTGAAGAGAAGAAGCCGAAAACAAAGGCTAAAAAAGGCTCATACGGAGCCGAACAGATATCTGTTTTGGAAGGATTGGAGCCGGTGCGCAAGCGCCCGGGAATGTATATCGGTTCGACGGGTGAAGCCGGATTGCATCATTTGATCTGGGAGGTAGTGGACAACTCGTTTGATGAGGCGATGGCCGGGCACGCGGATTTGGTGACCGTGACATTGAACGCGGACGGCAGTGTGAGTGTGAGTGATAACGGTCGCGGTATTCCGGTTGATATCCATAAGCAATATAAAGTTTCAGCTTTGGAACTGGTGCTGACCAAGTTGCACGCGGGCGGTAAGTTTGGCGGTGAAGGATCTGGTTATAAAATTTCGGGCGGTTTGCACGGCGTGGGTGTATCGGTTGTAAACGCTTTGTCCGAATGGGTTGAAGCAACAGTGCATAGAGACGGCGCGGAATGGTTTCAACGATATGAGATGGGCAAGGCCAAAACCAAAGTTAAAAAAGTGGGCACCAGTAAAAAACACGGCACCAAAATTACATTTAAGCCTGACCCGGGTATTTTTTCGGCTACTGAATTTGACCTTAAGTACATTCACGACCATCTGCGGCAGCAATGTTATCTGACCAAAGGCATAAGGGTTTTGATTGTTGATGAGCGCGAGAAAAAACAACCCATCAATTACAGCTTTTATTTTGAGGGCGGTGTTAAATCTTATGTAAAGCATTTAAACAGCCGTAAACAACGCAAACACGACAACATCTTTTATGTAGATAAAAAAGTGGAAGATATTGAAGTGGAGTTGGGCATTCAATACACGGATGATTTTAAAGAGACGGTAATGGCTTTTGCCAATAATATACATAATCCGGAAGGCGGCATGCATGTAATGGGTTTTAGAACGGCTCTGACGCGCGTGTTGAATACTTACGCCCGTAATAAAGGATATTTGAAAGAGAAGGATGATAATTTGAGCGGTGATGATGTTAGAGAGGGGTTGACTGCCGTGATTTCGGTGAAGATTCAAGAGCCGCAGTTTGAAGGGCAGACCAAAGCCAAACTGGGCAATCCGGAGGCCAGGACCGCGGTTGAGTCTTTGATGAGCGAATCGTTTGCCATCTTTTTGGAAGAGCATCCCAAAGACGCGGAGGCGATTATCGGCAAATGTGTGCTCGCGCAGAGGGCCAGAGCGGCCGCGCGTGCCGCTCGAGACACTGTGATTCGCAAGGGCGCTTTGGAAGGCTTAACGCTACCGGGCAAGCTGGCGGATTGTTCCAGTAAGGACCCGTCCAATTCGGAGCTTTATATTGTTGAGGGTGATTCGGCCGGCGGTTCGGCCAAGCAAGGGCGCGACCGTGAACATCAAGCGATCTTGCCTTTACGCGGTAAGATCTTGAACGTGGAAAGGGCGAGGCTTGATAAGATGTTGTCCAACAATGAGATTAAAAATTTGGTGATAGCGCTGGGCACGGGTATCGGCGAAAATCTGGATATGGAAAAATTGCGCTATCACAGGATAGTGATTATGACTGATGCCGATGTTGACGGCTCGCATATTCGGACGCTGTTGCTGACTTTGTTTTACAGATATTTTCCGCAGTTGATTAATGACGGATATGTTTATGTGGCGCAACCGCCGCTGTATCGGATCGGCAAGGGCAAAAATATGCGGTATGCTTATACGGAGGCTGAAAAAGATAAGATTTTGGATGAGCTTTTGAAAGAAGCCAAAAAAGGCAAGAAAAGCAAAGACGAGGTTGAGCCGGAAGAGGTTGAGGAGGTTGAAGCGGGTGAAGGCGATGAAAGCGAAGGCGATGAAGAGAAGAAAAAGGCCGGCGGTATCAGCTTACAGCGCTATAAAGGTTTGGGTGAGATGAATCCGGAGCAATTATGGGAAACTACGATGGATCCGGAAAGGCGTGTAATGAAACGCATCAGTATAATGGACGCGGCAGAGGCGGATGAGACGTTTGATGTTTTGATGGGCTCGGAGGTTGCCCCGCGCAAAAAGTTTATTCAAACACATGCCAAGAAAGCTACTGTTGATGTCTAGCGACATTTCCAAATAACAAATTACAAATATTAAATAACAAAGACCGGGCTAACTGCGTTAGACGCGACAGGGCTTGGTCTTTTTGTGATAAATTTCAAGTTGGCGCGACCCTTGATTAGCGCAAACCATTGACATATGCGTATCTGCATGGTACGCAAAGATTATGCATGCCCATGAATTGGTTAAGGAGGAGCGCCATTTCAGCGTTTATCTGTTACAAAATGACAGTGGGCGTTTTTTGTTACAACTGAGGCCCAAGAGCAGAAATTTTTTACCGCATTACTGGTGTACTTTTGGCGGCAGAGTCAGGGTTGGTGAAACCCCGTTTCAATCTGTACGGCGAAAAGCTCGTGAGGAGCTGGGATACGTGGCAAAAAATCCCAAGTATGTATTGAGCACCACCTTTGAGCATAAAGATTTTAAAGCTCATTTGCATATTTTTACCGAACGCTTTACTAAAAAACAAAAATTGCAGATAAAGGATGGTGAGAACTGGGGCTGGTTTGACGCGGATCATTTGGATACACTAAAAATCCAGCGGCATGACAGAGAACTGATCAGGTATGTTCATGTCTGGTTGAACTCTTTGAGGGAAAGAGACGTGGTAATTATATTTTTATTTGATAAAAAAGGAAACATTTTATTGCAAAAAAGAGATAATGAGAAAGAATTCTTACCGGGTTATTGGTCGTTTTTTGGTGGTGGAATCGAGCCGGGTGAAAGCCCGCGTGAAGCCGTGACGAGAGAGGCGTTTGAGGAGCTTAAATATAAAGTTAATCGGCCGCGTTTGATTATGAAAACTTCTTTTCAGCATCCAAAGCAAAAATCAAACATGCATATCTTTGTGGAGAAGTGTGAAAGCAAGTGGGGTTTGAAGTTGCAGGAAGGGGCGGATTGGGCCTGGGTTGGCGAAGACGGGATGGATGACTTGCACATGTTGGAAAGTGATAAGTATATTTTGAGTTATGCGTTTGAGTATATTAAAAAGATGCGGGAAAACGGCAAGTGATTATTTGTACAGACGCGCCATAGCGCGTTTTTGATAATAAAATGTCATTAACAAAAACCTCCCGGGTGGGAGGTAAAGTGCTAGTGCCGGCGCGGTTCTCGCGGGCGGATGAGAAAAATGAGGAGGGTAAGCGCGATCAAGGTGCCGCCCATGAGCATCCAGAGGTAACCGACAGAATCAGCGTTGGCCGGTTTGCCTCGCAAGATGTAAGACATGAGAAGGTACAGACAAAAGCTGGTTAGGCTGGTTGTCATGGTTTGCATGGATTTGTATGTGGCGCGGTATTCGCTTTTTATGAAACGCTGGATGTAAGGGTCGGCAGAAGGGCCGATCAATCCCCTGCCGAGTTCATGTACACAGCAGAACAAGAGAACCGGACTTAAATGACTCGCGTAACCGGCTAGAGCCAAACCCGACCCGCTCATAAGAAGCGCCAGCACAATGCCCCGTTTGCTGATAGTGAGCGATTTGCTTTCGCCTTTTTGTTTATCTTGGTTGGCTCTTTTGTAACAGCGAGACAGCACCCAAGGGCCGATCATGGTCATTGAGTAAATCAGGATCCAGATGCCGCTTAGGTATTTTTGGTCGCCGGAGATCTCGCGCAGGTAGACCGGCCAGAAGTGGTTAAAGGCAAAACTTAAAGTAAAGAAGCATAAGGCCAAGGTTGTCCATTTTAATGGCCAGCTCGCGCGCCAAGCGTAGTAGCCGGCTTGCATGGTGCCAAGCATTTTATGTCGTTTTGTTACTTTCTTGTTTTGATTAACGATGACCTCGCCTTGTCCGTTGATTTGCCAATGAGCGATAAAGTACGAGAAAGCAAGCGCGACACTGCCCAAAAGCCATACATACCTGTAACCGACAAAGTCTGCGATAAGTGCGCCCAAAGAACCGGAGATGAGCGCGGTTACACCCATCCACTTAACGGCTTTGGACTTAATTTCACCAAAATCATTCAACCTGTCCTGACGGTCAAGTGCGTCGGCGAGCCAGGCATCATCCGCGCCGGAGATGAAGGCCATGCCGGTGGCAATGAACATCTCGGCAAAGAGCGCGGAGAGAAAGTTGAACGCAAAAGCATAGCTGAAGATGCCGATACCAAAAAGCGCGGTGCCGATTTTGATAGACCAGGAGCGGCCTTTTTTATCGGCAATGATTCCGGTAGGCACTTCCATAGCGAACCAGATAAGTTGGAAGAGGCCTTCCAGAATTGCCATTTGATGCAGGCTGATGCCGATGCTTTTTTGAAAGGGCGCGAACATGGTAGTGATTAGAAAAACGCTGACCATTCTTGAAGCAAGGAGGATGATGAAGATGTTGTCCACTTTCATCTCGTAACTCTTCAGTTGTGCAAGAAACATGTTTCTCCCCTGTTTTTGTTTTGCAACAAAAATAAAACCCGGGGTTATTCCCGAGTCTGTGAGGAGTCTAAATCCACCCCTCTCATCCCCTCCTTCTCAAGGAGGGGAGGCTTGGTTACTTAGACTTCATACGGATCCGGGAATGCGAAATGCGGCCGATATAATTATCGGATACAAGTGCAAACATGTTCGGATGTGTATGAAGACAGTTGTTCATATGCTAAAAATATGGCATTTATTGTGATTTTTGTCAATATATTTGGCTATCAACCTCCTTTGGTAAGGGAGGTTTCGAGTGCAACGAGACGGAGGGATGTTGCCAGAACGGCTTATTTAAGCTAAATTGGGTTTATATGCAAACAAGACATTTTTATATCGTGCTGGCGATTTTGATGATATTTCTCGGTGGATTGGGTTTTTACGCGGGTTGGAGAGTTTCACGCCCGGCCGAATACACTCGCAATGTTGATGCGCAGGTGATTTTAACTGCTTTGCGAGACAGAGGTTTTTTAGTCACACAAACTTATATTTTTGACCAGCCGGTTACTATCGAAAAGACGAGCGGAAGCGCGCTCAAAGACTTTTTCTTTGGGCAGACAATTACTGCACGCGGGGCTATGGAAGTTAATATGGGAATTGACCTTGCTAATGTAACCAGCGATGATG